>NZ_DFBY01000028.1:0-11780 GCF_002366815.1 Psychrobacter sp. UBA3068
TGATCGCGGCGTTCAGTACTTATCCATTCGCTATACTGATAAGATGGCTGATTCTGGCGTCATTGCATCTGTTGGCACGACAGGTGATTCATACGATAATGCGTTGGCTGAAACGGTTAACGGACTTTATAAAACGGAGGTGATTGAATATTTAAAACAGCAGTGGCAAGGTGTGAGTGATGTTGAATTAGCAACCCTTGAATGGGTCGTCACTCGAGCATAGCTCTCGCCTTGCAAAGCTAAATCGATACTTAATCGATTTTTAACGCTTCTCAGGTTTAACAAAACACGTTTGCATAGTACGATTGGTTATGTGTCGCCTTTTGAGTTTGAGAGACGATACTATGATAGTTTTATTGAGTCAGACAAAGCTGCCTGACTCAAGCAATCCACTCTCCGATATAGTCGGGGCGGTTCAGTTCAAGAGATAGATGAGAAACCATTTCTACCAGGAAAATCAGGCGCTAATTGCCTTGCATTAGGCATTTTCAACCATAATCTTACTAACTTACGATTTTTATCTATCTCATCATAATCTACAAAAGAAGTTCTTGAATGCATTACAATATAGTTATTGCATAGTTGTATATCACCAGGCTCTAAAATCATATTAATTCTTAGCTCATTTCGATGACTTATTTCATCGAAAATATTAAGTGCGTCCTTTTGTACTCTAGATAATGGAATATTTTTTCTTTCATGTCCAACCTCAATATATTGTCTTAGGTACCGACATGCTAGCTTGCCTTCCCAATAACTAAATATGGGGCTTAATGAGGGTTCATCTTCACCAAGATGGTTATAATAAGCTGGATGATAATAGTAGGCTAGATACTCTGGATATTCTTTTAAAATTGTATTATAAACTGTCGCAAAACTTACCAAACTACTTTCCCCACCTTCTTTCGCTTTTCTTATGGATAGAAGACCTACAACGTCCGACATATCAGAGTGGTAGGGTAAATTAGCATTTGTTCGATAGACTCTTGTTTGTTTATTTTTTACATCCCCTACATTTTCCACATAGCCTAACAGTTCTTGTTGTATATTCTGGGTTACAGGCATACCTAAATACAAGCCCAAGATATAATAAATATCTATAAGCTCCTCTTCATTAAATCGTTTGACATCTAAGCCTTTTATTACAATAAAACCATAGCCATTCTCAAGTTGATCCGATATTTTATCGATAAAATTTAAAAACTTTTCATCTTTAATATGTATATCATCTTTATTAAAGTGAGGAGCTTTTTTCCCTAGATTAGTGATATGCTGATGTGCCGCATCCAAAACTGACAATAAATAATCATCAAGTCTAATTATCCAATCATTATTATTGATAATATCATTGCCGAACCAAGCGCATTTCTCTTCAATAGGGGATGTTAATATTGTTTTCATTTCGTTAACCTTTGATACTAAAATAATCTTATTAGACAATATGCCAGATTTAAAATCTAAAATCAGACTAACCCATCGTTGCCATTTCTTGCTGAGTGAAAAACGATGCACCCTTAGGTATTTCTGGCAGCTGTACAAGGTTGGGAGTCAATCTAACATTACCACTTATCACGCCTTTTACCAAAGCGCCTTCATGCTTACTTGGTAGCGGGTTTGGTGATAGCGCATGTGCATCTTCTGCCTTGTATACGGAGATGAATAAGTATCTGGGCAAGTCGCTTTTGTTCGGCCCTGATGAATGCAGCAACCTACTATGCATAAAGCATATAGAACCTGGCTTACCGATACAGGGTACAAACTGTTGGCATTTTTTCGCTTCTATGTCATCACTCACTTTACCCACAAACTTCCCATTTTCCCAATGGGAAAACAGATCTTCTTTATGACTACTGGGCACCACCAGTAGTGGTCCGTTTTCCATCGTAACCTCACCGATCATTAGTAGTGCCGTCAGCATGTCATCGTTGGTGTGCGGCGTAAATGGAAAGTCTTGATGCCATTTGACGGTAGTCGACGTATTGGGCAACTTGGCATTGATTTTACTATGGTGAAAGCATGTGCCATTACCGCCTATCAAGTCGCTTGCCATTTCTGACATATTGGATTTAAGTGCTATATCTGCAAAGGACTCAGATATTTCTGTCGGTGATGTAACACGGCGTAGAGAGGGGTTTTTAGCACTGTGATCTTTTGGATCGATATCAAACCTTGCTCTACCATCTAATGTTGAACCCCAAGCTTCGGCATGTACCTTACTCTCATCTATCCAAAAATTTATTTGATTAAGAAGGTCTGTGAGATCAGTAGAGTCAATAGCGTTTTCTACTACTAAATAACCTCTATCGTGATACTGCTTAATTTGTTCATTGGTTAACATTTAATACTCCTTCCTTTTTTACTTATGCTGCTTATCCGATTAATTCATTATTTGATCGATATCTGCTTGGCTTGGAACGGTTAGACCGTAGACGCTCAGTATTTTTTCTAGATCACCAGACTGTTTCATTTTTTCTATACCGTCCGAGATGATTTGATAAGTTTCAGTATCACCTTTTTTCACACCAATCCCGCCGACAATAGGATATAGCTCTTGTGTTGAAGTGATTTTCACGCGATCGCCAAGTTTCATTTCCGCGGCTTTCATGACGGCAGCATCATCATATTGAATATCTACAGCTCTAGAGAGCAATGCTTGAGAGGTTTGCGGTGAGGTTTCGTATTCACGAATTTCGATAGCGCCTTGGTTTTGTTCCACGCATTTGGCGGATATTTTTCCTAATTGATTGACAAATTCTGTGCCTTTCATCGCACCAACCTTTTGACCACATAAGTCATCTGCCCCTTGAGGTGCAAGGTCTGAGTCACCACGCACCAGCAATGAGATGTCGGTCTTGTAATAAGGAATCATATCAATCTGCGCTAAGCGATCTTTAGTGATGTACATTGATGAATACAGCACATCAAACTTGTCCCCTTTTAGCCCAGGAATGAGGTTTGCCCATCTGGTATCTTCCCATTTGGGTGTGATATCACCATTAAGCTCCGCTACTTTGGCCATAATCTCCACATCTACCCCGCCCGGATTGCCCTGCTCATCCAAATACTCATAAGGCGGAAAGGTCATATCAGAGCCTATGGTTAGTACTCGTTTATCAGCACCTGCGCTCTCAGTAGCAGTGGCGCTGCTTTCTTGACTACTGGTAGGTGCTTCACTCGAACAGGCATTTAATACTAAGCCTGCAGCGGCAGAAAGTAATATCATTTTTAATGGCTTCATCGTAGTCATTCCTAGTGGGTTAATGAATTTAAACAACCGTATTAAATGTGTTGGTAACATCTTTATCGCTTAACTCAGTTATACTAAAGACGACCTATTAAAAGCAATTTTGAAAAACCTACCCACTACTACTGCAAATCCTATTTAAAAAAATCGCTTTGTTTTCAATGCACTCTGTATAGTAATAATTTTACATACAGAGGTGATTTATGAATGACTTTAAAAACAACAATCTTAAAAGCGAAGAACAGGCACGCATTGACCTTGCCGCTTGTTTTCGTTGGTTTGCACGTCTGAACATGCATGAGGCAGTCGCCAACCATTTCAGTGCGTCGGTATCTGAAGATGGTAGTCAATTTCTGATCAATCCAAAATGGCAACACTTTTCGACCATTAAAGCGAGTGATTTAATCTTGTTAGATACCAATAATCCTGATAATGAGTTATTGGCAAAAATTGACCCAACCGCGTGGGCTATACACAGTCAAATCCATCTATTAAGACCAGATATCAAATGCGTGCTGCATTTGCATCCGATTTATACGACTACCATCTCAACGCTAAAAGATCCGACCATTAAACCGATTGATCAAAACACGGCGCGCTATTTTAATCGTGTGAGCTACGATGATTGTTATCAAGGTATGGCTGATAGCAATGCGGAAGGCAAACGACTCGCCAGCTTATTAGGCGAGCATAGTCGTCTGATGATGGGCAATCACGGGGTACTTATCGGCTCGCACAGCATCGGTGTGGCATTTGATGACATGTATACCATTGAGCGCGCCTGCCAAGTGCTCACAACCGCCTATGCGACCAATCAGCCATTGCGCCTCATCCCTGATGACGTCGCAGAAAAGACGGCTCAAGATTGGGAGTCTATAGAGGACTTTAGCGAAGCACATTTAGAAGAGATTAAAAGGTTACTGCTGATACAAGAACCTGATTTTATTGAATAATTTTTTTAGTAAAAACTTTGTTTGTCCAGCCTATCCATACTTGTCTGATATAAAAAATGCAATACTAAAGAAAAAGCCCTTATATACGATCATATAAGGGCTTTTTTGGCGACTCTGATTGATATAAAAACTGATCTATGAAAACGAGTTCTTACTTTTAATTAATATTTTGTACAAACTGGTTGAAGCGCTCGTTGGTACTGTTTCTCAGTACCTCAGGTGATCCTTGCTCAACAATATGACCACCTTCCATAAAGATGACACGGTCGGAAATATCGAATGCAAAGCTCATTTCATGCGTGACAATAATCATGGTCAAGCCTTCTTTGGCAAGCTGTTCCATTACTCTTAATACTTCACTGACCAGCTCAGGATCTAAGGCAGACGTTGGTTCATCAAACAAGATAATAGAAGGTTCCATCGCGAGAGCTCTGGCAATCGCTACCCGCTGCTGTTGCCCACCTGAGAGCTGATGCGGGTATTTTTTTGCATGGGCCTTCATACCGACTTTGTCGAGCATCGCAATTGCGGTCAGCTGATTGATGCCTTTGTCATATACCTTATGGTACTGAGGTGCCAGCATGATATTTTCTAAAACAGTCTTATGCGGGAATAAATTAAAATTCTGAAACACCATACCGATATTTATAATTTGCTCTTTAAAGGGCTTAGATTTATCGGTCAGAACAGTATCTTTTAGAAAAGGATTACCCATCAAATTAACCGTGCCTTTATTAAGTGTCTCCAAGCTATTTAACGTACGAATAAAAGTAGTTTTCCCTGAGCCTGATGGGCCAATAATAGACACCACCTCGCCCCATTTCACGTTAAGGTCAATACCCTTTAGTACATGGTGCTCGCCATAGGATTTGTGAATATTAATGGCTTCCAGTGCATAATCACCTTTGCGTTCTTGGTTTATTTCTTTGTAATTATTCAATGATTTATTGCTACTGATATTACCAACCAACTCACCTTCTTTCAAAATACCGGGCTTCTTTTGCGTAATATCGATAAATTTTTCAAAGCGTTGAATCAAGAAGCCAAAAACAGTGACAATCAAGATGTAGTAAAACGCGACCGCCAACATGGTTTCAAGCACCAAGAAGTTCTGTGCATACAAACGCTGTCCAACCAATAGAATCTCAGTCAAAGAAATAACCGATACCAGTGAGGTGAGTTTGACGATAACGACAAACTCGTTGCTCAATGTAGGTAAGGCGATTCTTAACGCTTGCGGCACTACAATCAGTCGTTGAATACCCATCGGCTTGATACCCAAGGCCTTGCCCGCCTCTATCTGAGCTTGATGAACTGAGTTGAGACCACCGCGATGAATCTCAGCAATATAGGCGGTCTCACATAAGGTCAATGCAATCAGGCCAGACATGAACGACGAAGATAAGATCACGCTGGTTTGTGGAAACACCTGCGGCATACTGTAAATGAAGATCAAAAGTACCAACAAAGGAATACTGCGGAATAACCAGATATAAGCGCGGCTTAATAACGAAACAGGTTTGATTTTAGATTTTTTGCCCAGTGCCATCACAAAACCTAGGACGATACCCAAAATCCATACCAATACACTAAGTTCAATCACAGTTAAGGTGGCTTGCCAGAAGTTTGTGTCTTTTAGCAAGCTAAAAGTATATGCCCAATCAAATTGCATGATCTGTCCTCTAAAATTCGTTAAGGAGTGAAGCTATAACAACGTCGCAACAAGCTTGTCTAAAAAGTGACTGCAAGCGTTTAATTGACTAATAGCAATGTATTCATTGGGTTTGTGAGCAACCTCGATAGAGCCTGGGCCACAGACCAAAATGGGAGAGTCAAAACATTGTTGGAACAAGCCTGCCTCTGTACCAAAAGAGAGTTTGGTGATGTTGGACTGTGGCAATAACGCTTGGATACTTTTTAATTCTGGCTGCGTTTGGTTGGTCATTAGCCCAGGATACTGATTGATGTCTTGCAGCTCATAACGATAGCTGGCATCTTTTGCCGCAAAATCCTTTAAGATCTGTGTTTGAATCGCGGCAATACTGTCTTCTGCGACATTGCGAATTTCATAATCTAATTGACACAGATTGGGTACGACATTTAACGCGGTACCGCCGTGAATCTTGCCCACATGAATGGTGGAGTAAGGAATGTCATACCCCGTATCCAGATGTCCTTCTTTGGCAACCACTTGCTGACTGTCAATCAAGCTTTGTACAAAGGCACTGGCCGCGTGAATGGCATTGGTATAATTTGGCGCAAGAGCGGAGTGTCCTTCTGTGCCATAAAACTGCACTTGAAACACGGCTTTGCCTTTATGACTGGTAGCCACATCCATCAAGGTCGGCTCCCCTATAATCACCACTCTAGGCGGGATAATTAAGCTGCTCAGTTGCGTTAGGATGTGCCTGACACCCACGCAGCCGATCTCTTCGTCATAGGATAGGCACAGATGCAGCGGATAAGTTAAGGGCATGTCCGCGGCCCTTTTCATTATGACTAGCGCGCAGGCAATAAACCCTTTCATATCGGCGCTGCCACGACCATAAACATTGTTATTTTTTATGACGGCCTCAAAAGGGTTAGTGTCCCAGTCTTGACCATCAACAGGTACCACATCGGTATGGCCTGACAACAACACGCCAGCGCTGTCTTTAGGGCCTGTGCTAATGAATAGATTGGCTTTGTTCTGCGCGTCGTTATAATCGATAGTGATGTCGATATTCTTATGATCTAAATAGTGTTTGACGTAGTCAATCAGTGGTAAATTACTCTTATAAGAGGTGGTATCAAAAGCAATGAGTTGTTCTAATACGGCTAGGCATTCTGAGTGATGTTGCATTTGCCTTCCTTATTCTTTTTGGTTTTTGATATGTGCTTCGGAGAAATATGAGACACTCATGCCAGGTATGTATTGGTTGGAAATAAAAGCTTGGCAGCGACTTGAAAATGCCTGTTGGACATTGGTCAGAGTGGCGTTTTTGGGCGTGGCGATGCCGATTTTCATGGGCCTCATATCACCAGATATTCTAACCATGACCAACTTTTTACCATCGTTAGATAAGTTGCTCTTTGGGCGAACATTTAAGATGGTGTAGCCAATGTTGTTACCCACCATCGAGCGAATCACATCAACATATTTACAGGTGTCGATAATGTTGGGCTTGAGGTTGTTTTTGCGAAACAAAGATAGGAAGTAGTCATTACTGTAGGGCATATCGAGCAGGATCATTGGATATTCGGCCAACTCTTCTAACGTCACCGCCTTGTGCTTGGCCAGCGGGTGCGTCTCAGACAATAAAACGTACGGCGGTAAGTCAGCCAGCGGTGTAAAATTGATGACGTTCTCATCGATATGTAAGTCGTACAGTAAAGCCAGATCTAAAGTGTTTTTTGTGAGCTCTTGCGTTAAATTGTGATGATCGTCAATCACCGCTTCTACATCTACCTGCTTATACAAATTTGCAAATCCATGTATGATTTCAGCGTAAACAAAAGGCGCAAAGGCTGAAAAACAGCCAACTTTGATTTTGCCGCGCATAATGCCTGTGAAGTCAGCCGACATTGAATACAGATCAGAGGATTGTGCCAAAATCACTTTACAGGCGTCTTTGACCTGTTCGCCGATCTCGGTCAACAATAAACCTTTAGCATGTTGGCGAATGAATAGTTGAACATGAAGCTCTTCTTCCATATGCGCAATCGCGGCCGATATCGATGGCGATGAAATATGGATTTTTTCAGACGCGATAATGATGCTGCCACTATCTGCTGTGGTGACGAAATATTCCATCTGGCGTAACGTAATTCGACTTAACACGATAGATCCTTTTATTAAATAGCGGTTTATAAGTCTCCAGGCACGCCGTAACTTGGTGAAATAGTGGGGTTTAGTGCGCGGACGATATAATCGTCTAATTGCGGCTCATAGATATCCCACAATTGCTGCAAGTCTTCTATGGGCGTATCTGACCAATCTACTCGTAAATCGACAATCGGCCACGTGGCCTTGTCTACCACCAGCAAGCCTGCAGAGTGCACGTCCCCTTCTTCACCGCCCGCGTGATAACCTGATACTAAGCTCTCAAGCAATCTGCTGGCAAGAGATCCTTCGCTTTGCTCAAAAGTCATGAGCATCTTTTCAGGAACAGCCGTGCTAGATAGCATATTACCAGCACAGGCAGCACGCTTACCTTGCGCAGTAGCGAACGTCCCTAAGGTATGCTCACCGCTAAACACAAAAGGTACATCGGTCGCGCTAAGTGCCATCAGTTGCCGATACTGAATAAACTCAGTGCTTTTGACCAGCTCATGACCGGCATCAATCGGGGCTAGGTTGTATTGCATCATTTCAATCAGTATTTGCGATAAGTTAGGGTCAGTGATGTTTTGACTGGCGACTACGCCAACGCCTGCTTTGGCACGAATACAGCGGGAGGCCACGGCAGGTGATGAGGAGCTGATCGCTGCACCGAGCTGCCCTGTTCTTTCACATCGCGCAATAATAGAAAATGTCATTATATATCCTTAGTATAATTATGGTTTTAAATTACAGCGGTCGCGTCGATCTCAACCAGCCATTCAGGACGTGCCAGCGCAGAGACTACAATGCCTGTCGATACAGGATGCACACCTTTTAGCCAGCGCCCAACCACCCGATAAACGTCCTCACGGTATCTAGGGTCGATGATATAAATGGTGATTTTGCAGATGTCAGTCAGCTCGCCACCTGCCTCTTTGAGTAGCATGCTGATGTTATGCATGGCTTGCTCGGTTTGGCCTTTGACATCACCCACACATACGCTTTTACTGGTGTCTAAGTCTTGGCCTATTTGCCCGCGTAAAAACACAGTACTGCCTTTTGCGACGACTGCTTGGCACAAGTCGTTATCGATATTTTGCTCAGGGTAAGTTTCTTGGGTATTAAAGGTTCGAATACGGGTATGTTTCATAGATGTCATGGTTGACCTCTTATCAGTCTCAATTTTTCAAGAAGATGGACAGTATGTAATGGTTAAAGGATGTTCTATCGCCTTACAAACAGTATGTCGCAAATCAAATTCAAGGCAAATTAAGATTTCCTTTCCAGTGGTTAGGCTAAGCCATATCAGAGTGATTCGGTTTTTTTGAGGTAGCTATTCAGGACATACGATTGTCATTTTAAATACAGAAAAATTAATATGATTTGGGTGGATGTGACCTTGATAGAGAGTCATATCTTCAAAAAGTAATGATTCAAAATATTAATTTTTATGCAGAGAGAATGGTCATATGTCAATCGATAATAAAAGTGTAGACACACTGATTGTGGGTTCAGGTCAGGCAGGTATTGCGATGAGTGAGCATTTGGGCCATCTCGGTATTGAGCATGTCGTCTTAGAAAAAAATAGAATTGCCGAGGCGTGGCGCACGCGTCGATGGGATTCATTAGTCGCCAACGGTCCCTGCTGGCATGATAAATTTCCAAATATGGACTTCCCTCATGATCCAGACAGTTTTGTGCCGCACGGCGAAGTCGCTGAGTATTTTGAAAACTATGCCAAGATGATTGACGCACCGATTGAGACGGGCGTAGAAGTACAAAACATCGTTAAAAATAAGAACAAAAAAGGCTTTAGCGTCACCACCAGTCAAGGCACGCTTTTTGCCAATAATGTCGTAGTCGCCACAGGACCGTTTCAAAAGCCACTTATTCCTAAAATTGCCCCACAAGACACCAGCCTGTATCAAATACACTCGGATCACTATAAAAATCCCGAGCAGCTGCCTGAGGGTGCGGTACTGATCGTCGGTGCTGGCTCATCAGGAGTGCAAATTGCCTCAGAGCTAAATAGTGCAGGTAAAAAGGTATACTTATCCGTTGGCCCGCATGAGCGTCCGCCGCGCAAATACAGAGACAGAGACAACGTGTGGTGGCTGGGTGTTTTGGGCACATGGCATGAGACCACGCCGCCGCAACGGCCGATTAAGGGGTTTGCAGTGAGTGGTATGAATGGCGGACAAAGCGTTGATTTTAGAAAGATGGGTCATGAGGGTATCACCCTAGTTGGCATGACCAAGGCATTTACCGACCATACTGTATCGTTTAACGATGATTTGGTTGATAACATCGTCAGTGCCGAACAAAGCTATTTAGACAATCTTGAAGAAATGGACAGATACATTGAAAACAATGGTCTAGATTTGCCTGAGGAGCCTGAAGCAAAAGTGTTGATGGATATGCCTGAGTGTATGACCATGCCCATCGACGCGCTCGATTTTGACAAAGATAATATCACCAGTATTATCTGGGCATCTGGCTTTGGCTATGATTACCACTGGCTCGATTTTGATATTTTTGCAGACAATGGCGCACCGATACACAACAAAGGTGTCACTAGCGAGCCGGGTATTTATTTTGTCGGGTTGCCGTACTTGTCGGGCAAAGGCTCTAGCTTTATTTGGGGTGTGTGGCATGATGCGAAGCGTATTGCTGAGTATATAGAGATCCAAAGACACTACCAGCGTTATCAATCCTCTAAAAAAACCGAATAATAGTTTTAGAAGAGAGGTCTATATTCTGAGTGATTGTCAGTTTATGCTGAAAAACCAGAAATTATGACGTGAAATAAAAGCTCAATTTGCAGCATTCGCACTGCAGTCATTTGTTAGGTGCTCTTGGCTGTATATGGATGCCGCTCTTCACAGCTGTTGTCGAAGAGCTTTTTGAATTAACTCGCTCAGTCGGGCTCGCTGCTTGCCGACCTCATCAAAGTTATCTGGCGCTAGCCATTGTAAAAATGCCCGATAAAAAGCCGGCCATTCGGCATCGATAACGGAGAACCACAGCGCTCATCGAAACAGGCGCGACTATTTCATTCGACCCTATTGGCGGCGGCAAGCTGTCCAGCGATATTCTAAACTATATGGAAGCCGCAATTACTCACGATGTAGAAGAATACAGCGTCTATGGGTCAGACACCTTTAAACAAGCCTATATTTATGGTGCCTTAGACCGCGGCCCGATCACCCTAAACCGTAACTTTGGTTTTGCGTGGGGCGTTAATGGATTCTTATTATTTAATGCACTTGGCAAGCTGGGCAGTGAAACGGTGAAAGCAATGCGTAAGCGTGTGGCAGAAGAAATCACCACCACCTTTGCGAGCAGCTATACTCATGAAGTCACGCTAGAATAAGCACTGCAATTAAAATCAATCGCCGCCTATGGCAAACAAGCGACTGGTGAGAAGTATTTGATTAAGCCTCAAGGCTAATGGTTGTTTGAAGCGTCATTTAGAAGCCGCTTTGTAACAATAGAAAAGCAGATATCGATGATATCTGCTTTTTTTTGCTTAATTGTCATGGCAAGTGATGAGACTTACCTGATAGCTGGAGTTATGCTAATCCTAGCATTCTGAGACCATCCCGAATTCTGTGTAACTGCCGTTTAGATTAAATGCTTGCTGATACGGTCATCAAACATAATCATAAAGCGATTTAAAGCAGACGTCCAGTTACGAATTGGCATCGACCATTTTTTGGATGCTTGCTGGGTGGCTAAGTACACCACCTTGAATGCTGCCTGATCAGACGGGAACACCTTA
>NZ_DFBY01000043.1:0-39964 GCF_002366815.1 Psychrobacter sp. UBA3068
AAGGACTGAGTCCTGTGCAGTACAGAAGTCAGTCCTTGATATAAACTTAAATCGTCCAACATTTGGGGGTCAGTTCAATCGTGATTAACGATAATCCCTTTTTTGTCATTTAAGGTCTCAAATGTAGCCGATGCTCAATAAAGTGGTTACACGGCGTGACTGGCATTAACTTTTCTTGCTTGCTGTGGCATTGCTGACAGAGACCACAAAAAATTTATGCCAGTCATCCTCTATCCTTTTTTACATTGACTTGACCATAGCTGAGACCAACACTATCCGCACAATAAATCTACTAATGCTTGCGGCGTGTCCACTTGATAAGTCGGGTTTTGTGCGGCTAGCTCTGCCCTAGAGGCTGTCCCGTAGTTGACCGCAATACTGGTCATACCCAGCTGCGTGGCCATCTGAATATCATAAATACTATCACCAATAAAAACCGCATCAGAGACTTGCTGCTGCGTGTGAGTCAAAATATCGCTAAGCATCTGCGGATCAGGTTTTGAACCTGCCTCATCCGCACAGCGCGTCGTGATGAAGTAGTCGTGACTTTGAGAGGCGTCTAATACTCGATCTAGCCCCTTCCTTTTTTTGCCTGTGGCGACCGCCAGACTTTTACCGTTATTTTGCAAAGTCTGCAACATACCTTCTATCGATGCGAAAAATGGGGTGCGATGACTGTTCGCAATATAGTAATCAGCATAACTTTGTTGAATGGCGAGCTTTTGCGTGTTATTTGCCTGAGGATATAAGATGTCAATGCCATTCATTAAGCTAAGCCCGATAATGCCTTTGACTGCCTTATCAGTGGTCTGAAATCCATGCGCCTCTCCTGCTATATGCATGGACTCAACGATTAAGCCGATTGAGTCCATCAGCGTCCCATCCCAATCAAAAATAACCAACGTTTTGTCTGCTAAGTCGTGACTGGCTGTCATTTGAGAGTTTTTAATAGGCGCGGGCGTACTGGTGATAGAGGGCTTACTCATGAATTTACCTTAACAAATAGCGATAATAAATGGCGGATATAGAGACGGATACGAAAACGTCACGATGGCTTATTAATAAAAATAAGTTGTCGTGACGTTTCATAAGAATGCTTAATAAATAGCAGCAAGTTTGAGTTAAGAGCCGTGTGTTGCTAGCTTACTCAGGCAACGTGGTTGACTCTGGTAGCCAGTCAGCCATATCTTCTGGAAGCGGTGCGGTAATGGTCTTGTAGCCGGGAATATCTAAACGCCACGCATGTAGACACAGACGATGGACGCCTGATTTGTCATGTACGTTGTACTTATCATCACCCAAGATAGCGTGACCAATGTGGGCCAAATGCACACGGATTTGATGAGTGCGACCCGTTAATGGCTTGGCTTCGATCAAACTAACCGGTTGATCTGCCAGCATAAAGCGATCATGGATAATGATATCAGTTTGGCTTTCTTTCGCTTGTGGGTCTTGGCTATCTACTTTGACGCGGCGCTCACCACTGGCAAGGGTATAACGTAGCAATGGCGCATCGACACGTTGCTCATTCAGCGCAGGCTGTCCTTTGGCGAGACATAAATAGTGCTTTTGAATGGTTTTGTCGACGAGATGCTGCTGCAATGTCTTTAGCGCTGAGCGTTTTTTGGAAATCATGAGCAGCCCTGAGGTATCTTTATCGATACGATGTACCAGCTCTAGGTACTTTTTACCCGTCACTTCGCGCATGGCTTCAATGACCCCAAAGTCCAAGCCACTACCGCCATGAACCGCAATACCCGAGGGCTTGTTCAGTACTAGCATGCCCTCGTCTTCATAGACCACACGTGCCAGTAAGCTTTTGGCAAATTCTGTGCTGATGATTGGTTTTTCACGCGTTGCCAGCTCTACCGGTGCAATACGAACCACATCTTCACGCTGTACTCTATCATGTGCTTTGCAGCGTTTATTATTGACGCGCACCTCATCGGAGCGAATCATTTTATAGATGTGCGATTTTGGTAATCCTTTTAAGCGATTAAGCAAAAAATTATCCAAGCGCTGGTCATGCTGATGGCGGGTGACTTCAAGATAGTTCACCTTGCCAAAGTTGCTGATTTCATCGTCAGCGCTTTGTGGGCGTGTTTTGCTATTAAAAATAGCAGGGGCTTCATGGGTAGGTGCATCGTCAGTCATTTTTGAGTTCGTCATTTTTAGTTAGGTGTTTACACAAAGATTTGCTATAGTTTAGCATGTTGAGCGACAATTAAGCAGAAGCTGCGGCAATAATCATTGTTGTCTCAGACAGCCCATCACCATTTTTACGACTTGTTAGTAAAGAGGGATAAGCTGTATACCTTGCCGATGTTGGACACCTCATCTGATTTTAGGGCGCGTTATTTATTTACAGATATCATTTATAGATATTAATAAATATGACCCCATAAATTAAAGAAACCGTACTGAGTTGACCGAGTAACATCAAATAATCAGTACCATAAAATAATAGTGACACTAAATACCTTTGTGTTCATCAGTTTATTGTTGATAAATTTGGCAAAGCGCCTGTTTAACGACACAACTAATGGCACTACATTGACTCACAACCCGCATGACAACGACTTAATTTGATAACTGTTTATTATTTAATACCTATTATTCAATACCTAGTTATCTGATGGTCCTTTACGCGAGCGCAGTTGAGCAAGTATAGGTGGTTTAACGTTAGGATCGAGAAGTATGTCGATAGCTGCCTAAGTATTGGTGGTCAAACAGATGACGATAAAGAAGATATAAGCCAGCACCACACCGATAGTTTGGTCATTTATTCTGTTTGCCAAGTACGCCCCGCTGATAACTAAAGCTGCCACCCTAACCTATAGACCCAAGATAAGATTGACGTTATACCTGAGAGAACGATAAATAAAGAGTAACCAATTGCTTCACCTAAATAGATAATTGCTGGTACTGCTATTTCATAAAATAGCACTCACAACAGCGAGAGTATTGTTAGACTTTGATGGATGGATTGCAACAGTACGATACTACTTTAGTATCAGTATTTTTAAACCAGTAACTGACAGGCCCTACTCTTACAAAGTACGCTGCCATAGCTACCAATAGAAAGAACTTACTGATCCTTTAATAGTACGCTGATGCATTAGTACTTAAAGCAAAACTACCAATAATAGGATATAAACACATAGCTTTACACCCTATAGCGTTTATCTCCACATTAGCATTGCTCATGTACTCTAGGTGAAAAACAAGCCATTGAAAAAGCCAGCGCGCTTTATAAAACCCATGATTTACGTTCTACCGTTAACTAAAATTTATCCATGCTAATGTAAATATTAGCCTTACTTGCCCTCACGCCCGAAAGCCCGTCTCATCGTTGTTATGCGTACTCATAGGATACCAATATGAAACGCATTTTGATCAACGCCACTCAAAACGAAGAAATTCGTGTCGCCTTATGTAAAGGCAACCATCTGTACGATTTCGACTTAGAAAACCGTACCCGTGAACAAAAAAAATCCAACATCTATAAAGGGCATGTAACTCGAGTCGAGCCGTCACTTGAAGCGGTCTTCGTCGAATATGGCTCACAGCGCCAAGGTTTTTTACCGATTCGTGAAATCTCAGCCGAATACTTAAGCGGCAATCCTCGTGATGAAAACATCAAAAAACTGATCAAAGAAGGCGACGAGCTCATCGTCCAAGTCGAAAAAGAAGAGCGCGGTAATAAAGGCGCTGCGCTATCGACTTACGTATCATTAGCGGGACGCTATCTGGTACTAATGCCAAACAACCCTCGCGGTGGTGGTATTTCTCGTCAAATCTCGGGCAAATTGCGCGAAGACATGAAGCGGATGCTCAGCAACCTTGATTTGCCAAAAGGTATGAGCGTTATTATTCGTACCGCTGGTATTGGTAAAACGCAAGAAGACTTACAGCACGATTTGAACCATCTACTCAATATCTGGCAAGCCATCCAAGAACAAAACCAAAAATATCCATCACCGCGTTTGGTTCATCAAGAAGCAGGCGTCGTCACCCGTGCTGTCCGCGACTATCTGCGTGATGATATTGCTGAGATTTGGATCGATAATGAAAACGCTTATATCGAAGCGGCAGGTTTTATCGATGCCGTCATGCCAAAGCAAGCAGAAAAACTGCGCAAATACACCGATTATGAGCCGATGTTTTCACGCTTTAATATCGAAAAACAAATCGAAACCGCTTATCAGCGTGAAGTTCGTCTGCCATCAGGCGGCTCCATCGTTATTGACCAAACTGAGGCACTGGTTTCTATCGATATCAACTCAGCCAAATCCACCAAAGGCTCAGATGTCGCTGAGACCGCCTACCACACCAATCTAGAAGCAGCCGATGAGATTGCTCGTCAGCTACGTCTACGAGATATGGGCGGTTTGATCGTCATTGACTTTATTGATATGAATGATAACAAGCATCAAAAAGAAGTCGAAAAACGACTGATTGATGCTACTAAGTACGATCGTGCTCGCGTCCAGTTTGGTGACATCTCTAAGTTTGGTTTGATGGAAATGAGCCGTCAACGCTTGCGCCCGTCCTTAGAAGAGTCAACGGGTTATATCTGCCCGCGTTGCCATGGCAACGGTATGATTCGTGACTTGCGCTCATTGTCATTATCGATTATGCGTCAGATTGAACAAATCGCGCTAAAAGAACGTCAAGGTGAAGTGCAAGCAGAAGTACCGACTGACATCGCGGCGTTTTTATTAAATGAAAAGCGCGACAGCTTAGTGTATCTTGAGCAAGACAGTGGTACCCGTATCACTATTTTGCCACACGCGCATTTAGAGTCGCCAAACTTTAAGTTGCACTTCAACCGCGATGGCTTTGCCCCATCAAGCTATGAGCGTATTACCGATACTCAGCAGCAAGAACACAGCGATCTTGGCTACAATGTGGATTGGCAAACCGCTGAAAAAGAACGCCCAGAGCAGCAGCCAACCCGCCAGCCACGTCAAGTAGCGGACAGTAAAGCTGCCAATAAATCAAGCAGCTCGGTTGATCAGCGTAATCATAAAAATAGCAACAGTGTTTCATCGACGCGTGCACCGCAGGCCAACCAAAATCAAAGTGTTGCCACACCTGCCAAGCCAGTCGCCACGCAACCGACTAGCGTTGAGAGCAGTGCCCAACCACAAGCCGTTGCGTGGTTGTCTAATCTGTTTGCTCAAGCGCCGCAAGCCACAACGACACCTAGCGTGAGTAGCAGTGATGCAGCAGAAGCCATTGAAGCGCTAGTCAATACAGGCGCACAAAGCTTAGGGTCATTTGGACAAGTTGATAGTAGTGCGCTGAATAACGCCCCACATAAAGCGCAGGCCACTCAGCACAACGACACTCAAAAAAATGACGATCAACAATCGGATAGTAATGCCAATCGTCAGCAGGCGCGTCGTAGTGCAGACAGCAACACTGATGATAGCAATAATGAAGACAGAAGAAGACGTAAACCACGCAAGTCTAGATCTTCTAAGCCGCGTCAAAGAAAAGAGCAAGCGGATGAGACCAGCAATGACGTGAATAGCAACACCGAAAGCAATGGTTCAACTGTCACTGCAAGTAACGCTGATGACAAAACCTCTGACAATCAAGACAAACGTCAGCAGGATAACAAGCGTACTAATGATCGCAATCGTAACCAGCAAAATAGTAATCGTCAAGATAATAAGCGCAACGCAAACGAGCGCAACCACTCTGAGGAGAAAGACAGCAATACCGCCGATGAGCAGACACGTGCTAAGCGTAAATCGCATAGCCAACGTGGCTCACGCGGTAAATTGGAGCGCGGCGAGACGCTAACCGCTGACAATGTGAAACAACATAATCAGCAGGCGACTACAGGCACTAACGGCAGCAAAAATCAATCGAACGCCCGCCGCAATCAAAACCCCAACGAAGTCGTGCTACAGGTCAATGAAGCGCCGGTTGAGCTTAAATCGCCCGAAGTTGTGCATTTGTCTTTAGATGACAGCAAATCATCACAGAGCAAGTCTCAATCTGCTAAGCAACCAAGCCCAGCAAGTGAGACGTCGAAAGAGGACGTCACAAAAGCGCCTACTACTCAGCAGCAGGCTAATCAGCAAGGCAATGACAAGCAAAGCTCGAGTGAGAAAAGTGCTGACAAAAGCGGCTCTGATGCAAAAGTTACAGATAAAAGCTCTGTAGCAAACCATGAGGCCAAGGCTGATGAGGGTAAGAGCAGCGCTAGTGCAGATAAAGGACAAAATAACGCACCAAAAACTGACCCCGATGCTAATAATGCTGATGACAAAAAGTCTGCAGTAGATGAGCAGCCAGCATCTAAACACAAGACGAACAGTCAAGCTGATAGCTCAAATAAAGCCAATGCTAAAGTCGATAGCACGCCAGCACACCCTCAGGAAGCGAGCGTGGCCAATGACGTTAACGAGAGTGAGAAGACCCAAAACACTCAGGACAATGCCCGTGCAGTAGAGGCTAGCAAGACAAGTGATTCAGCGCTTCAGCTGACACATGAAGCGCTGTTTGCGGCGCGCTACGTGACCGCCGAGAAGTTTGGTCAAGCCAAAAATGACCCTCGCGTGGTACGCAGTCAGCAGACGCAGTCACAAGCCGCGCAACAGCCACAAGCAAAAGTGCAAGCAGCGGTGAGTGTGCCGACTATTCGCGGTACAGTGGGTGAGTTTATTCGTGCAACACTACCAGAGGCGCAAACTCGCTTAGCAGAAGACGGGGTTATTAGCTGCTTTATCGATACTGTCGCCTTGTATGCTGGAAAAGCAAAAATGGCTGATAACGATACCAACGTTGATAGCACGGTGAGTAACAGTGGCAGGAACAACGAGATGGCTAGTCAGAGCTTTGACTTTAGCAACTACGGTTATCAGCCATTAGCCACGGATTACCTCGCGCGCTTTGAGGCGATGACTCAGGCTGTCAGTCAGTTTGCAGCGGCACAAGGCAAAACGGACGTTGAACCACGCGCGATTGGCAAACGCGCAAGTAACGATCCACGAGGTCAGCATCCGGACTATCAGGAGCCAGCGGTCTTAAGCGTTCCTTCTGAAAAGGACGCTGAGAATGATGTTGCCGCCCATGACGTTGAAGCGACGGCGCTTGCCAATCAAGCGCAGACTGATGATATCAGTGCTGATAGCGAACAGCTATTAGAGGCAGATCAAGCGCTAGCACAAGCGCCTAACGAGCATGCTGATGATGAAACTGCTGAGGTAAAGCATACGGAGACAGCAGAGACAAATATCGAAGGTAATGATGTGGAGTCTGCTGCCGCTGAAGAGAGCAAGCAAGCGGCTGACTCTGAAGTAGAACAACCTACTAAAGAAGAAAATCAAGCGGCCAAATCGAAAACTACGATTGCCAGCTACAAAAACATGATCGAGAATGTGGCAGAGCAGCTTTTACCACAGACCGGTATGTTTAATTTAACCACACCAAAAGTGCCAAAGGCACGCAGTCGCAAGCCTAAAACGGAGCATAAAAAACCGACGCAAGCTGAAAAGCTAGAGTCGGATGCAACAGACAGCGACAGCTAAATCTGTAAGCCCAAAGGCAAAAGCCCCAAAGTTGACAGCAACTTTGGGGCTTTTTTATTTTAAGCTTTCTTTACTGTGAAAATTAATGAATAGCGCTTATTTAAACAATCATGTCATCGATCAAGAAAGCAAAGTGACAATCAGATAGTAGGATTGGTAAATTAGTGTGCAGAAGACGCTTTGTCATCCTTACCACGCACGTTACCAATGGTCGTAACAATCGCCACCACAATAGCACCGATAATCAGCCCAACCAGTCCATTTAATAACGTCGTGGTCAAACCTTCAAACACCCCAGTGAGATGGGCAATGTCTTCTACGCCATAATGCAAAAAGCCGATACCGTGTACGATAATACCGCCGCCAACTAAGAACATCGCAATCGTGCCCGCTATCGATAAAAACTTCATAAGCTTGGGCGCGGCCGCGAGCATAAACTCGCCAAACTTGTGTTTGCTGTCACCTGCTTGTGATTTCTCAATCAGATGCAGACCCGCATCATCAATCTTGACAATGCCTGCAACCAAGCCGTAAATACCGACCGTCACCACAGCAGCCACTATCGAGAGCACGATACCTTTTTGGACAATATCGCCACCAGCAGCTGTGACCGCGCCTAAAGAGATGACAATAATTTCAGCTGACAGAATAAAGTCTGTCCGTATCGCGCCTTTAATTTTATCCTTTTCAAAAGCCACCAAATCTACGGTTTCATCGGCATTGGCTTTGCGATGGGCATTTTGCTCTTCATCATGCGGCAATAGCGTCGGCCAAAATTTATGAATGACCTTTTCAGCCCCTTCATAACTCAGATACAGCCCTCCTATCATCAGCAGCGGGGTGATCAACCACGGTATAAAATAGCTGATCAAGAGCGCCGCTGGCACTAAAATCACCTTATTAACGGCCGAGCCTTTGGCGACTGCCCAGATAACAGGCAGTTCACGACTTGGCTTCACACCAGTCACCTGCTCAGCATTAAGTGCCAAGTCGTCTCCTACCAAACCCGCTGTTTTTTTTGCCGCGACTTTAGTCATAACAGACACATCATCCATCAATAGACTTATGTCATCAAGCAATAGTAATAAACTGGCACCTGCCATGTGTGCTCCTTAGCGTACGTTTAATTTGTTAAAATAAATAATTTTAAAAGGTGATTAGCAGTAGCCTACCTAGGCAGACGATGATATTAAATAGTACAAATGTATCTTGTCTTTTGAGTTTGTGCTTATTAATATCGCTATCATCAAAGCGCTTGATAAGGAGTAACCTGCTGCTGGAACAAGTGTTTTATCCCATCGAACGATTTTATAAGCACACGCTAGAGAAATAGTTACCAGTAGCATATGGTTATCAGTGTGACAACTAATGCATCTGTTCTATGACGCTCCACCCCTAAGATGACTCTATCTATTTACCCATCTAGACGACTCACCTGTAGCGGTTATTTATGATAAATATGCTAATATAGATGACACCCCCTCTTATCTTTTTTAGTCAATAAATGATAGAAAGCCCTGCAAAATTAACCCTTTAAAACACCATCCATACGCCTTATTATGTAGAACCATATACCCTTTTTTCTAAAAAACGAATTCATATTTAGGCAGCCGCCTACAGGACACCCCTATGTCATCCCCCGTAACAAAAAACATTTTTTCGCGCAGCCGTTTATCTCGTTTTATGATGGGCGCGTTGCTCGTGGTTGTGGCCGCTGGCTGCTCAAATAATGCAGCGGACGCAACCAACAACACCAGTGTCGTCAATAGTACAGAAACCAAGGTCAGTGCTGCTAAAACGTCAGCTGATAGTGACCCTGAAGTGGTAAAAGCGTTACAAGCAAATTTAAACGCTTCTGGCATCGAAGAAAACATCGTATCAGCGGTGCCAACGGATATGGAGGGTATTTATTGGGTCACGGCTGATGGGCTGCCGTCTTTTTTCACTGACACGTCTGGTAAACATATTATTCAGGGTCAAATCATCGCGGTGGGCGAAGCAGCCCCAGTTGATATCAGTGCTGCACTGGTTGCCAGTACCGCGCAAGAAGCCCTAAAAGCGGTGGATAAAAAAGAGATGATCATTTATCCGGCGAAAGGCGTGACTAAATCGGTGGTTTATGCCTTTACTGATGCAGACTGTGGCTACTGTCGTAAATTGCATGAAGAGATGGCGGATATCAATGCGCGCGGTATCGAAGTACGTTATTTGGCGTGGCCACGCAGTCAAGAGTCCGTTCCAAAAATGGAAGCCATCTGGTGCAGTCAGGATCGCAATGCCGCCATGGATCAGGCAAAAATGGGCGCCAATGTACAAGCGCCTAACTGCGCCACTCCTGTCCAAGAGCACATGGCGTTAGGGGCAAGACTGGGTGTGCGTGGTACCCCTGCTATCTTTACGGAAGCAGGACAACAAGTGGGTGGCTATCTCCCTGCGGCGCAGTTGGCTCAAGCGGTCGGTGCTGACTAAAGGGTTGCGCTATGACTTGATACCTTATTGGTATCTGTGAACATGGCGACATTGTGTAGACGTCACAACTGCTTGTCGGTATGATAGGATAAAGCGCTATGAAAAATCAGCAGCACACTTTTATTTGAGCACTTTTTATTCAACTATAATGAAACAGAAGTAAAACTGCTACTGTCAATATGCGCGCAACTAGTACGCTTAGCACCGCAAGTGAATTTGACCCATAACAGTTTTATAGTGACTTCATTATATTTAACCTTTTGAGGATACTGTGAGCAATTCCATCAAACTAGCGATACTTGGTCTGGGCACCGTCGGCACGGGTGTGATCAACCTAATCAATGACAATTTAGATGAGCTAAAACGCCGTAGCGGACGCGATATTATCATTACCGAAGTGGGTACGCGTCGTCAACGCGATGATATTGATTCAAACATCATGCAAAACAGCGATTTGATGGCCATTGCGGCAAGCGATAATGTCGATATCGTAATCGAAGTGATTGGCGGTACCACCTTGGCCAAAGACCTCATCATGCACGCCATCAAAAACGGTAAGCATGTGGTGACCGCAAACAAAGCGCTGTTGGCTGAGCACGGCAATGAGATTTTTGCTTTCGCTGAAGCCCACAACGTCCATGTCGCTTATGAAGCAGCTGTGGCAGGCGGCATTCCGATTATCAAAGTGATGCGTGAAGCGCTGGCTGCCAATAAAGTCGATTGGCTAGCAGGTATTATCAACGGTACTGGCAATTTCATCATGACCGAAATGCGGGACAAAGGTCGCCCGTTTGCCGATGTACTGTCTGAGGCGCAAGAGCTGGGTTATGCAGAAGCAGATCCAACGTTTGATGTTGAGGGTATTGATGCCGCGCACAAATTGGCCCTACTCGCCTCTATCGCCTTTGGTATTCCTTTGCAGTTTGACAAAGTTTACTGTGAAGGGATCACGGGTATCACCTTGCAAGATGTGAACTATGCTGAAGAGCTTGGCTACCGTATCAAACACTTAGGCTTTGCGGTACGCCGTGATGGTCAAGGCAATGCTGACGATGCGGGTGTTGAGCTACGTGTACATCCAACGCTTATTCCGCAAGATGCGTTATTGGCCAATGTCAACGGTGTAAAAAACGCTGTGCTAGTCAACTCGCATCCGCTTGGGCAGACGCTCTATTGTGGTGATGGTGCGGGAGCTGGCGCGACGGCATCGGCCGTCATGGCTGATGTCATGGACTTAGTTCGCGTGCTGGGTAGCAAGGATAACGACGAGCAAAGCAACAGCGTTCAAAACAACCATGGTCATCACGTCCCGCATCTGGCGTTCATCCCTGAACAGCTATCAGACACCCCGATATTACGGGCTGAGCAGATGATTACTGGGTATTATTTGCGTGTACATGCTTATGATAGCCCGGGCGTATTGGCTGATATCACGCGTATCCTAAGCGATGCCGGGATCAATATCGATGCGATTTTACAAAAGCCTGCGCACAAAGTAGGCCAAGTACCAGTGATTATCTTAACGCTACCTGTGGTTGAGAGTCAGATGAATCTTGCCATCGAAAAAATTGAAAAATTAGACACCATTACTGATAAAGTAGTACGCATTCGCTTAGATGAGCTTGCATAAGCCAGACACTTAGCAGACCCGTTACTTAGTGAGCGAAACAGTGGATAATTAGTAGTTACGTGACAGTTCATAAGCACTTGTTTTTACTATCAGTAAAACACTTTCATTTAAAATACGTAAAAGGGAATAATAACGATGTCAAATGATGCAATTGTAATTTTAAACGGTGCCCGTACTCCAATGGGCGGCTTCCAAGGCGCGCTAAAAGATATGAGCGCGACAGAGCTTGGTGCTGCGGCCATTAAAGCTGCTGTCGCACGCTCAGGCGTTAGTACTGACAACATTGATGAAGTCATCATGGGCTGTATCTTAACTGCAGGCTTAGGCCAAGGCCCTGCCCGTCAAGCAATGCGTAAAGCGGGTCTATCTGATGCAACTGGTGCCGTGACCATCAATAAGCTGTGCGGTTCTGGTCTAAAAGCAGTGATGCAAGCCCATGACGGTATCAAAGCGGGTAGCTTCGATGTGGCAGTGGCGGGCGGCATGGAATCAATGACCAATGCCCCTTACATCATGCCAGGCGCGCGTGGTGGCTATCGTATGGGTCATCAAGAAGTCAAAGATCATATGTTTTTAGATGGCTTAGAGGATGCTGAAACGGGTAAGCTCATGGGCAAATTCGCTCAAGAGATGGCCGACGAAAAAGGCTATACGCGTGAGCAGATGGATGAATTTGCTATCGAATCGCTAAATCGCGCGCTCACAGCGATTAAAGACGACCACTTCAAAGACGAGATCGAGCCCGTGACGTTTAAGACGCGTAAAGGCGAGCAAACGGTCGATACCGATGAGCAACCTGCCCTTGCCAACGCTGAGCGCATCCCAACTCTGCGTCCAGCATTCGCAAAAGACGGTACTATTACCGCGGCAAACGCCAGCTCAATCTCAGATGGCGCTGCTGCTGTCGTGGTCATGAAAGAGTCGCAGGCAAAAGCGGAAGGTCTTGATTATCAAGCCCGCATCGTTGCTACTGCTTCAAACTCACGCCACCCAAGCGAGTTCACTATTGCACCGATCGGGGCGATTGAAAAAGTCTTAGCTGGTGCTGGCTGGTCAGTGGCTGATGTCGATTTATGGGAAATTAATGAAGCCTTTGCGATGGTTACCATGGCTGCCATGGATGAGCTAAAAATTGAGCATACTAAAGTAAACGTCGAAGGCGGCGCATGTGCGCTGGGTCATCCAGTAGGCTGTTCTGGTGCCCGTATCCTCATTACGCTTATTAACTCGCTCAAACGTACGGGTGGCAAAAAAGGCGTGGCGACGCTTTGTATCGGTGGCGGCGAAGCCGTGGCTGTAGCCATTGAATTGCCTTAAACTTGAATTGCCCTAAACGTGGTTAGCGTTAAAACTTGTTCCAAAATCCAAAATCCAAAATCCAAACTACGAATAGCCGTATCAATTCGCTTAGTATAAAGTTTTACGACGTTTAAAACGTTTACTTATTTTCTTACTCCTTGCCTCAAAACCGCAGCGCTTATTGCCCTGCGGTTTTTTCGTGTTGGTCTTATTTTCAAGCAGGTAGAACATTGCGTTATGTAAAGGTACGTTAACTTATTGGCCTAGGTGGGGTGCCACACTTACAGCCTATTACACGCAATTACTGCAAGCCCACACTTTGCTACCTTGCTCATATATCTCATCCAAAATCATGATGTTACGATAATTACAAGTTGAGGTAGCGGCTAGGCGCAAACTGGCTAGCCAACTACTGACATCGTTTTACATCAATTTTCGTTCTATAGAAATTTTTGTAATGAAGCAATTTACTCTTAGAAGTTTTAATATTTAAAAATATAACTATTAAACATTAACTCATAAAAAAGGAAGACAATAATGAGCCAACTAATCCGTTTAAAAGATATTCAAGCCACTCACCGTGACCTTATTGGTGATGACTATTATGATCCAACTCACAAAACCGCTTATGGTGTCAACGAAGAAAAAATCGGTAAAATCGAAGGTGCATTGGTAGAAGACACGACTGGTCGCATTCGCTATTTGATCGTTGATGCTGGCGGTTGGTTCAGCTCAAAAGAAGTGCTAGTACCCGCTGGTTTGGCACGTATTGTTGGCGATGATGTATTCTTTGATAGCTTGACCAAATCACAAGTGGAAGCCATGGAAGAGTATGATCACGATTATCAGTACAGCTATAAAGAACAGTACGAAAAAGATCGCCAAGCATTTACTGCCGATACTGTCCCAGCAGCAGAACGTATGGACATTGAAGATCATGCCTATGATGCGCCAAACACACTAGAGCTATTAGAAGAACGTTTAACGGTCAATAAAGATCGTATCGTGGCTGGCCTAGTGAAAGTGGGTAAACATGTCATCACTGAAGAGCGTAACGTCGATGTTGAGCTAGAAGAAGAGCACGCGAACATTCAACGTACCAACGTAGATCGTCCAACCGATCGTCGCATTGGTGATGGCGGTGTAGATGACACGGTCGAAGTTCAGCTAGAAGCCGAACGTGCCCGTGTTGGCAAAGAGACGTATGTCTCTGAAGAAGTCAGCGTTGGTAAGACCGCTGAGCGTCACACTGAAACAATCGTTGAAACCATTCAGCGTGAAGAGTTAGATGTTGACCGTGAGGGTAATGTTGTTGACCGCGAAGGCAACATTGTAGACCGTGATGGCATCACTGCTGAAGACGTGCGCCGCGCTCGTGGTATGTAATCAGCTAATTTGTCACATATCTTGTAGCACTATTCTACGAAAAAATAGAACTATGTGACTGTTATAAGCAGCTGGATTTTTATTCAGTGATTAAGGCCAGAGCACGTCTCTGGTCTTTTTTATGCTTCTCTATATTGCGCTTATTTACAAGACTGCGATCATCAGCACTTATAAGACGATAAACACGTCAAACAACAAGAAAGATGTATGGAAAGTACTTTTCAACATTTGATAATAATAAGGAGATCAAAATGACTACCGATAATATTAATACCCCACCTGAGCACAAGTTAGACAATTCCCAGGATAAGCTAGACACCGATCACCAGTCCCGCCTTCAACAAAAAAATGAGGCAAATAATACCGGACAAATCGGCCATCTAGAGCTATTAGAAGAGCGTCCTGTGGTCAATAAAGAACGTTTGGACGTCGGCAAAGTGACCGTGACGAAGCACACTCGCACCAAGACTATTGACGTACCGATTGAGCTGGTAGAAGAATACATCACTGTACGCACTGAGTTTCATGATACCGAGAGCCAAGACTTACTCTCTGGAAATTACGATGAAAAAGACGTGTTACGTCATGTTGAACCAGCGTTAGATAGCAAAGCGGTTATCACTGTTAATGATAAGCAAGTTGAGATCGGTGAGGCGCCTATTGAGATAGTAGTCTCACGCCAAGTGGCAACAGTTACAAAAGATACTTATGCCGTTCAAGAAATTGATATTAGTAAAAGCACGCACACCCATACGGATAGTATCCAAGTGTCGCTTCAGCATGAAGAGCTTGATGTTAAAGAAGAAGGATTTTTAGAACATGAAGCTGGGACTACTTACAACAAGTAAGACTCTGGTTTTTTGCCCCTACCGCCAAGCCCCTACCATTAAAAAAGCAACGCGAACGTTGCTTTTTTATTCTTATTCAGTGCTGTAATGAACTTAGCTTATATCGAATCTTCTTCTGTTTTTTTACACTCATAAGTGCTTATGTCTGCTGTATCCACGCCTGCCGTACGCATCACACCTGTTTCTCGGTCATCATGGGCGACGCGCCATTGTACAAAACCTTCGCCACCATCAATGGCAGTTTCTGCTTTAAAGACTTCAGGGTTGGTCGCATCGTTGGTCTTAACTAACGTGGCTGTGCCTTTATCGGTGTCAATGATGACTTGCTTCCCAGCATCTTTATAAGTGGCTTTGACCGTAAGCTCAGGGGCACATAAATAAGTAATCTGACTTACGCCCCCATTAATAGAAGCAATGGTGTCGCTTTCTACTTCATTAACGGTCGCGTCTTCACTATTGACCAACACATCACTAGGTTCTGCAGGATCCGCAGACATGGGTACTGATTGCTCTGCACTGATGCTGTCCTCTAAACTTGGCTCTGGCTCTTGCTGCTGTTGACAGGCGCTGATGGTTAGTGCGCCAGCCAGCAAACCCGTTAAGGCAATAGAGGTGCGGCGTTGTTTTAATAATTCTAAATTCATAACACTCTCCAAAGTAAATATGCTAAATACTATAGCGTGTCCATAAATGCACGCCTATGTTGAATTTGTAAGTAATCGCTACAAAGCGCTCCATAACTTTAAAATAGCAGATTTTTTGCTCATTAAGAAGCGGCCTAATCCTTTAGCGCATTCACAAAAAAAGCCCCTATCTATTTGAGATAAGGACTTTTGATTACCTACTCACCATATCTGCTTTGCAATCTTTACGCCAATTTTAAAAACTTGGGTTGCTAGGCAAACAAGTACGATCTTTGGTAGATTTCACCAGTTCATCGCCGCTAATCATGAGTGATGAGCTAGGTATTAGATTTTACCATGGCATTGCTTATACTTAAGTCCTGATCCACAAGGACAAGGCGCGTTACGACTGATATTCATACCGGCATAAGGATTTGACTCACTAGCACTGCTGCCATTACCGGCCATAGCGCCACTCACAGCGGCCGCCGCGCCGCCTGCCAGCGTGCGGTCTTGTGGCTGTTTTGCTACTTTATCGGCCGAGGCACTGTCTAAATTATCCACCTCATTGTGTTCAAACTGCATTTGCATCTGCGCTGCATTCTCACGTTGCTGGGCTTCTAATGCTTCTAGCTCTTCTTTGGTTGGGATATGCACACGTGATAGGTCTTGCACCGTCTCAGATTTAATGGCGCCAAGCATCATTTGGAATAACTCAAACGACTCACGCTTGTATTCTTGCTCTGGGTTTTTCTGCGCATAGCCGCGCAAATGAATCCCTTTACGCAGCTGATCCATTTGCGTTAAATGCTCTTTCCAATGCTTGTCTAGGCTTTGCAGCATAAAGTGACGCTCAAGCTGGGCGGCATCTTTTTCGCCCATCTGCTCACGACGACTGTGATAACGATCTAGCGCGGTTTGAATGATTTTGGCGCGTAATCCTTCTTCATCCAAGCGGCGATCTTCATCTAGCCAATCGTTGATTGGCATCGATATCTTAAACTCATCCTCAAGCTCATCTTCTAAACCATCGACATTCCACTGGTCATCGATAGAGCCTGGCGGAATAAACTGACTAATCAGAGCGTTATAGACTTCATGATGCATCACTTCGATGGCCTCCAACAGATCCATCTCTGCCAGTAAGTCATCACGCTGACTATAGATAACTTTACGCTGCTCATTGGCCACGTCATCATATTTTAGTAGATTTTTACGGGCATCAAAATCGCGACTCTCAACTTTACCTTGCGCGTTTTCAATCGATTTGGACACCATTTTGTGCTCAATGGCTTCGTCTTCTTTTAGACCCATGGCACGCATCATATTGACCACGCGATCCCCTGCGAAAATACGCATCAAGTCATCTTCAAGCGATAAAAAGAAGCGTGACATACCAGGGTCACCTTGGCGACCCGCACGACCACGTAACTGGTTATCGATGCGGCGCGACTCATGACGCTCAGAACCAATGATATGCAAACCACCAGCGGCCACCACTTGATCATGCTTGACTTGCCACTGCGCTTTTAGGCGCGCCATTTCTTCGGGACTGACCGCATCAATGTCTTCGATAAACGACTGCCAATTACCGCCCAAGATAATATCGGTACCACGGCCCGCCATGTTGGTCGCGATCGTGACCGACTTTGGACTGCCCGCCTGCGCGATGATTTCTGCTTCACGCTCATGCTGTTTGGCGTTCAATACATTGTGCTTGACGCCTTCTTGATCGAGCAAGTAGGACAGCTCTTCACTGGCCTCAATGGTTGCGGTACCGACCAGTACTGGCGCACCTTTGGCTTGGATTTCTTTAATCTCGCGAATAATGCCTTTGTATTTGCCTAGCTTGGTTAAGAAAATCTGGTCATCCATATCGATACGAGCAATCGGCTCATGCGTTGGAATCACGATGACATCTAAGTCATAGGTTGATTTAAACTCAGCCGCTTCGGTATCCGCAGTCCCCGTCATGCCAGACAATTTGTCATACAGACGGAAGTAGTTCTGGAAAGTCGTGGTGGCCAGCGTTTGGTTTTCTGCTTGAATCTCGACGTTTTCTTTGGCTTCCATCGCTTGATGCAGCCCTTCAGACCAGCGGCGGCCCGGCATGGTACGACCGGTGTTTTCATCAACGATGACCACTTCACCATCATCAACGATATAATGAACGTTTTTGACAAACACATGATGGGCGCGAATGGCGGCTTGCACGTGAGCCAGTAAGGGTAAGCGGCTTGGGCTATACAAACTTTCGTTTTCACCCAGCTCGCCCACTTCGATTAAGAAACGCTCAATTTTTTCATAGCCTTTTTCGCTAATCTCAATCTGACGATTTTTTTCATCAATCCAGAAGTCTTCTTCTTCATTATTCTTATTGGCTTCTTCGTCTTTTGAACGTTTGAGCACAGGGATAATGGTATTAATCAGGGCGTACATACGTGACGAATCTTCGGCTTGACCCGAGATAATCAGTGGCGTACGTGCCTCATCAATTAAGATAGAGTCAATTTCATCAATGATACAGAAGTTCAGCGGGCGCTGCTTTTTTTCGCTCAGACTAAAGACCATGTTATCGCGTAGGTAGTCAAAACCGTATTCGTTGTTCGTACCGTAAGTAATATCGGCTCGATACGCATTGATCTTCTCTTGTGGCGGCTGCTGTGAATAAATCACCCCAACGGACATGCCCAAAAAGTTAAATAAAGGACGGTTTAACTCGGCATCACGCGCGGCCAAATAATCGTTGACCGTGACCAGATGGACGCCTTTATCGCTGATCGCATTGAGATACATGGCCAAGGTGCCCATCAAGGTTTTACCCTCACCAGTCTTCATCTCAGCGATTTTGCCTTCGTGCAAGGTGATACCACCGATCAGCTGCACATCATAGTGACGCATACCATTGACTCGTAGCGATGCTTCGCGGCAGACTGCAAACGCTTCTGGTAATAAGGCATCTAAGCTTTCACCGTTTTGGTGGCGCGCCTTAAACTCTGCCGTTTTTTGTTGTAATTGCTCATCAGATAGGGCTTGTATCTCAGCCTCTCGTGCGTTGATCTTGCTGACCACTTTGCGCATGCGCTTTAGTTCGCGGTCATTTTTCGTGCCAACAACACTGCCTACAATCTTTGATAACATAATTTTTTGACCTATGGAAATATTCGATAATTAGTGCGTATTCGCCAACGCTTAGCTCGCCGCCTTGTCATCATCCAGCACAGTACCATTTAGTGAGGCACTGCCTAATATAGTCAGCTCAGTATAAAAGTGGTACATCCGTTAATGGTGTTCTACTGGTATAAATCTGTCTCGCTCGCTGTTCGCAAGTGTGATAGATGCCTCAAAATTCATACCAGCAGAACTCTTAGCTTTTTCAAGGGAACCGACTATACAGTGTCGCCTAATGAAGTATCGCCCAATTAAGTGTGCCGTCATTATATATGGTTATGACGCTGATGGATACAAGGGCAAAGGCCAGATATTTGCCGACGTAAAAACGCAACCGGACGTGTTAAAATAGTGTTTATAGGCTGAATCTTTCAAGCGTTTTCATTGCCCCTTTAAGCGGAGTAAGTGACCAATCCTCACCTGCTATTTATTCTTATAAAAATACCCATTGCGCCGCCAGTAAACCCATTTAATCATAAGAGATCCTGCATGTCCGTTAAGCCCGATGCTCAATCCCCTACTCTCTCAAAACCTGCGCCAGCAAAATACGCGGTATCAAAACAAGACACTACTGGCCCGTTATCCGCTGATCGATTAGTGATAGGCGATGCCGTTTATCACTTGGCCAACCATACGCCAATGATGGTGCAATATCTAACCATGAAAGCCAACTATCCACAAGCACTACTGCTGTACCGGATGGGCGATTTTTATGAGCTGTTTTTTGATGATGCTAAGCGCGCAGCCCAGATATTAGATATCACCTTGACCCGCCGTGGCACTGATAAAGCCGGCAACACGATTGCCATGGCAGGTGTGCCATTTCATGCAGCCGATAGCTATATGGCAAGATTGATTGCGGCTGGGCAAACGGTGGTGGTGTGTGAGCAAATCGATGAGTCAGCGACTAACAGTACAGCTGACAGCGCATCCAGCCTTCCTAATATGGGCAGCAAGCAAAAGAAGGATAAAAGCAAGCCTACCATCATGCGCCGAGAAGTGGTCAAAACCCTGACGGCAGGAACCATCACCGATGACGCCTTAATTGCGCCCAACCACACCCCAACCGTGGTCGCCATCGACCTCTCCATTCCCACAAAATCTACTGGCAAACAGCCTTTGCAAGCTGCTATTAGCCAGATGGATTTGGCCGCTGGCACGCTCACCACACAAACGCTACATGCCAATCACGATGATGTGGAAGGGTTACAAACCCAAATGCTGACGGTGCTCGCACGCTTTGCTCCTAGTGAATGTATCATTAGCGAAGCGCTCAATGAAAAAGCGGGAGAAAACTGGTCGTTGTGGTTACGGCAAAACCTTGACTGTCCAATTATCGAAGTCGCGGCCAACGACTTTCATCGTGAGCATGCGACCACGACACTTTGCCAGCAGTTTGAGGTGCAGCGCCTTGATGGTTTGGGTGTGGCAGATAACCCACTGGCTCAATCTAGCTGTGCAGCGCTGATACATTATGCACGGCAAACCCAGCAGCGTCATGTGCCGCAAGTCAACCAGCTCATCGTCGAGCACAGCGATGACTACTTAATTATCGATGCGGGTAGCCAGCAGAATCTTGAGCTGTTTACACCTGTCAGTAGCACTGGCACCTCATTAATCTCTGTACTCAATCACTGTCAAACTCCGATGGGACGACGCTTACTCGTGCAGCAAATTAAGCGCCCACTACGGCAGCATGACCGTATCAATATGCGTTTAGACGCGGTAGCCAATTTACTAAATACAGCCAATCCGTCCAGCCCCTCTGATCAAAGGATGACAGATAACCGACTTGTCACAAGTTTGCGAGAGACGCTAAATACCATTGGCGATATTGAGCGTATCAGTAGTCGTATCGGCCTGATGAGCGCCAAACCTCGTGATTTGCGTAAGCTTGCTGACGGCATCAAAAGTAGCGCCCATCTCGCTACTCTACTGACGGACGCAGGCATTAGCCATGAAGATGCAGGTTTATTATCAATGCTAATGCAGCAACTGCCTGCCCAGCTACCGGTCGTACAGTCCGTCGCCGAATTGATTGAGCGCGCCATTGTCATCGAGCCGCCCGCGCATATTCGTGATGGTGGCATGATAGCTGCCGGTTTTGACAAAGAGTTTGATCGCCTGACCCATTTGCATGACAATATTCAAGTCACTCTAGATGAGATGGTAGAGCGTGCGCGTCAAGACAATCAACTGCCGAGTCTCAAAGTTGGCTTTAATAAAGTCAGCGGTTTTTATTTTGAGCTGCCTAAGATGCAGGCAAAAAATGCGCCTGCTCATTTTATCCGCCGACAAACGCTTAAAAGTAGCGAGCGCTTTATCACCGATGAGCTAAAAGACGTTGAAACAGAGTATCTGAGCGCGCAAACCTTAGCTTTGGCTCGTGAAAAAGAGTTGTACCAAGCGCTACTAACCGACCTCAGTAGCCATTTAGCGGCGTTGCAAAAACTAAGCGCGGCTATCGCCCAAATAGATGTGCTAAGCAATTGGGCACAGCTGGCTATAAATTACCATTGGCAGGGTCCAGTGATGGGCAGTGATGCAAAGGACAATAATGCAAAGGACAGTAGTGACTTAGAAACCAATCACTTAGAAAACGATCACTTAGAAAACAGTAGTCATGTAAAGAAAGACAGTCAAACCAGTATCGATATCAAACAAGGCCGTCATGTCGTCGTCGAAGCCGCGTTAAAGCCAACGAACACTGACAATCACAGTCACAGTCACAGTCACACGCGGCAAGCCAATCATTTCGTTGCCAATGATTGCGCACTGGGCAGTAGTGAGCATCCTGAGCGCCTGCTGATGATTACTGGCCCTAATATGGGCGGCAAATCGACCTATATGCGCCAAACGGCGCTTATTGTTTTGCTCGCCCATTGCGGCAGTTTTGTCCCAGCCGCGCAGGCTCGTATCGGTGATATCGATCGTATCTTTACCCGTATTGGCTCAGCCGATGATTTGGCTGGCGGCAAATCGACCTTTATGGTGGAGATGATTGAGACGGCTAATATCTTGAATCAAGCCACTAATAAATCACTGGTACTAATGGATGAGGTCGGGCGCGGTACGGCCACCACTGATGGTTTGGCAATCGCGCATGCCTGTGTCAATCGATTGCTAGAGATTGGCTGCCTGACGTTATTTGCCACTCACTATTTTGAGCTGACGCAATTGGCGGAGCGTGCTGAAAATAACCAAAGCAGCATTCGTAACGTGCATGTTGCCGCTAGTGAAATCGATGGTCAGCTGCTACTCCTCCATCAAATTAAAGAGGGCGCTGCCAGCTCCAGTTTTGGACTGCATGTGGCCAAGATGGCCGGTATCCCGACTCAGGTTTTAGATGATGCCAAGCGTTACTTAGATACTCACTTAGAGGTAGATGACTTAAAGCGAGACAGTCTAACAGCGACCACGCTATATGCAGAGACACCCGCACCCTTTGATGACAAAAATGACTTAACTAAGTCAGTAAACGATAAACGCCAACATGCAAAGCACCATGAGTCAGCAGAAGCCAATGTCCACCATATTAATGAAACACAAAACATGACTGACATTCCAAAGCAAAATCAGCTGTTTAGCTTACAAGATGAGCTGAGTGCGATTGATCCTGATAGCTTAACACCTAAGCAAGCGCATGACTTACTGTATCATCTAAAGAAAATCATCAGTCAGTAAAGGGAATTGTCAAATAGCCGTAAAGGCGCTAAAATACGCTTTATTTTCGACTATTCTATTTAGCCATAAGCCAAACCAATAACAGGTAGACCTCACTATGACCTTTGTCGTTACAGATAACTGCATTCTTTGCAAATACACCGACTGTGTGGAAGTCTGTCCTGTGGACTGCTTTTATGAAGGACCGAACTTCCTCGTCATCGACCCTGATGAGTGCATCGACTGCGCGCTATGCGAGCCTGAATGTCCAGCCAATGCCATCTTCTCAGAAGATGAAGTGCCAAAAGGGCAAGAGATGTTCACTCAGCTCAATGAGGAGCTGGCACAAAAGTGGCCTAACATCACCGAGATGAAAGAGCAACTGCCAGAAGCTGAAAAGTGGGACGGTGTAGAAGGCAAGATTCAGTATTTAGAGCTGTAGTAAGTTCTTTAAAACTGCTTAAAGTATTAAAATAAAGAAAACCATCTAACGGTGATATGCGGTTAGGTGGTTTTTTATTATGGGTAATTTAAACAGTATGACATAGAGTTATGGCAATATATGGCAAGACGCACCATTCGGAATATCACATTCGATACGAGCGTTTGAAGGCGGTTTTGCAAGAGCGATGACTTTTTGTTGTGTAGCCAACGTCCAGCCCGTCGCATCGGTGATGCTTACGCAGGCACTAGGCATAGGCGCGGTGGCGACAGTATTGTCGTCTTGGTCGTTGAGTAGATAATAGATATGGTTGCTATAGGCTTTAACTTCAGACATACAGGCGCTCTGCTGCGTCTTAGCGATATATTGGTTATAACTGGGAATAGCAATCGCTGCAAGTATACCGATAATAGCGACGGCTATCATTAGCTCTATCAGAGTATAGCCAGATTGAGTGGCGATACAGCATGATGTATGACCATTTTGGACAGCTGGCAAGTATAGTTTCATGGCGTTATAATCAATTATAAGTATAACGCTATAGTGCAGGGATTGTGCCAGCTGGGTTTAAGGTTGTTTTAAGCACAAAAAAACCAAACAGAGCGTTTGGCTTTTAATGTTAAACGAGACGCTTTGTAGGCTGGGTCTTTAACCCAGCATTTTAACCTTCCATGATGGGAGCGGGGCTAGAAGCCCAGTCTAAGCTTGCTTGAAAAGCCAGATATTTGCAATATCCGACTTTTCATATTTATTTTGACAATTTCTAGAAAAAAATCAAATAAACGTTTTTTTAATTAATAACATTTGAGCTAGTTTCACACTTCCCTGAAAGTACACCACATTCAATACTCGGGTTTTCACCGTTAATTACTTTAGCTGTTACCTGAGTGTCAGCAGTAATTGTACTATCTCTAGTCAATTCTGGATCATTAGCCTGTATTACACAGTTATCAGTATTAAAATCACCGGTGTCTGGCTTAGGACTAGCAGTAGTATCAGTAGAAGGATCATTTAGGTACAAGTTTAGTTTACCTGTATAATTTTTTGCAGTTGCCATACACTGAGTATCAACAGAACGCTTAGTATAGTTCTGATAAGCAGGAATAGCGATTGCCGCTAGAATACCGATAATAGCAACCACGATCATTAGTTCGATTAAGGTAAAACCTTTTTGAGCGTTCATAGACATGTCCTTTTGGATAATATGGCAGTAGAGTTATTATCTAACTGACCGTTATAAATGTGATTTTTTCTTATTGTAAATATTGCATATAACGTGCCATATTTTTAGAGAAACACTCAATCTCATTAAGTGGTTGATAAAAAAGTTTATTTATAAACAGTAATTTTTTGCTTTCAAATAGGTTTTTTCTAATTAGCACTAATATTGCTGTTAACCTACCGAAAATTGTCATTTCATGTCACATTTAGGGATAAAGATAACCCTAGATGACGTTTTTTGTCACACAATATGGGTAGTAACTCATTTATTGCCATTCGTTATCCGCACCACAGTTAGTAGCTCTACACTTTAGTCCCCGATAGTCAAAAGTTAGATCACCATCACCTGCCATTCGTGTACCTAATATAGGTGATGCTATGATAGTCCATTCAGAAGTCAGCGGATCTGGATCAAAGCTGATCGTGTAGAGTGCTGTACCTTGACGCGGAAAGTCACCACCTAGGTCAGTGAGTAACGCATTGCTATATCGTCCTTGCGCCAGCTTACGGCTCTCGATAGTGGCAGCGATGTTTTGTAACTCGCTCATCATATCGGCACGATGGCCTCTCTCGACATAGCCCTGATAACTTGGAATAGCGATGGCAGCAATGACACCGATAATAGCAACCACGATCAGCAGCTCTATTAGCGTAAATCCGCGCTCATTTTCTACCTGTCTATATGTATCTTTTATCATTACCATACCTGAGCACCATCTCCACAATCCTTTGCTCCAATCGCGATACTGCTCGTTGTCATACACCTAGTACCGGAACTGGTGAGCATAATGTGACTACCTTTTTTGATATAACGATCAGGATTAGGTACTGCAAGCATCTTCCATGTTCTACCTGTAACGTTGTCGACGCCTGGACTTGTCACTAAGCTTATAGCCGTATCATTTGTAGTCCCATCTACTAGAGTAATACGATAGGTGTAATCATCGCCACTGCCTGCAGGCACATTGATAACCGTATTATCTGTATCTGCATAGCTATAATCAGTATCGCTATCGCTATCCACTGTCTGTGGCACAAAGCCTTTATAAGTCAGCGCAGTTGAGCGCCAGCGTTCTAACTCGACTTGTAGACTGAGCATTCTAGCTTGTGTTTCGCGCTCAGCATTGACGATGACATATTGACGATAGCTGGGTACTGCAATAGCTGCTAGGATAGCTAAAATAAAGACCACAATCATCATTTCAATAAGTGTGAAGCCTTTTTGAATGGTTGGATAGCGATAGCGATTTACTACCATACCACTCAATAGCCGATGTAAGCTGTTGCCACGTCTAGTCATCAACTGACTCCGCTAGCTGCTCATACCATCTGGTCGTAAATAAACGATAGTCCATAATATTGACATTACCACCACCCGAGCCACTAGCGTTGACATTGTCTGCATCAGTACTCGATCCTCCACAACTGCCACTAGGACAGTTGGTATCCAATCCTGATACGTTACCTGCTGGCCAAGCACCACCAAATTCGATACGGTTATCTGAGTCCACTAATTCACTAAATGACTGAGTGCCTAGCATGATACGTGTCGTCGGGTTTTCTGGATTAAAGGCACCAAACGCTAGCTCTTGAATACCCTTACCTGCCCGTACAAACCCACCTGTACCATTTAATGACTTGTCTGTTTTGGTCGTATCTTCTTGCTCACAGATACCATAAGGTAGACAGTACATTTGACGCTCTGAACCGCCCACAATTTGTGCGGCACAGCCACTCGTCTCATCGTATTTCATCTCTGGGCTGTAAGCGGTCATGTAATAAAGACCACCAATGGCCATACCATCACCCATGGATTTGACATTTTTAACTTTACTATTGCCGTCAAACTGAGTTAATGGATAAAACCAACCTTGTGAAGCAGCGACATTTGGCCGCATTGGTGCTTTTACCCCTGCTTTGGTTACACTCGTACTATTTTGGTTAAATGGTAACTCAGTCAAATCATTTGAAGTAAGGTCTTGAGTCGCTAGCGTGACATTTTCATCCTCACCATATAGTCCTGGACTAGCGATATCTCGATCAATAATACCAAACAGACGATCGGACTGCGCAGGTATCGTATTGCGTAGGCGCGATATTGGGTTACTTCTGTCACCAGAGGCAACATTGACTAGCGCAAACAAAACACTGTTGTCCTTATAGAAGCTCACAGACGGCTGACCATAAAACCGGCGCTGTAACCCATCCTCGACTAGCGTACCTGAATTACCATCTAATACTTTTACGATGCGGCGGGTAAAATTATTGATCCCTGTACTACCACTAATAGCCTGCCCATTACGCAAATCAACACGGAATAACTGACCACCCAGATCACCAAAGTACAGATGATCGATCATACCGTCATCATCACGATCTAGTGTTGTGATTTTACTTACTACACTATGCTTCATCTCTGGAACTTGAATATGTTTGCCAGAGGCACCTGACGTTCGGCCTGATACCGACCAAATCACATCACCTGTCTTGGCATCGGCGATATAGACGGCATTACCATCAGCCATTGTTTTGTTACAATTTGGAAACGCATTGTCAGACGCATCAAGACGAAATGTTGGGTCTTCATAGCACTCATCATAACCACCACCGAAGATAATCACGTCTTTGATGCTGTTTTTACCTGTACCTACTTTAATCCTGCCTGAAACTGGTTCACTCCAAACTTTTCCTAATGCTTGATAGCCATCAGTGCTATTGTTTATGCTAAATAGCATTTTCGGACTGTTTAGACTACTAACATCTAGCCCATATAACCCTTTACCCCCTTGACGTAGGCCTCCATAAACATAAACCTTGTCTGCAACAATCTTGCCCGATGACTCAGATGTGGACGAACTAAAATCGTACTTATAACTGCCTTGCACTGACCATGGTGCGTCAACACCAAACACAGGCGCATCTACGATAGTACTTTCAGGTTGTAACGCTTCGATCTGCTCATTAAGTATGGTCTTTGGGATAAAAGCTAAACTCTCTTGACCAGTTTCTGCTGATGCAATATGAAGGGCACCTTCCATCGAGCCAAACATCACATAATCATCACGGCTACTCTCATCAGTCGCCACCATACCTGCATCGGGATCTACTTTACCATCACCATCAGTGTCTTTATCATTCGCATTGATATTGGCACCATAAGAGATAAGTGTCGGTCTGGAGTGAATGACGCCACCCAACACTTTTATATCGCCTGGTGGGTTGACAATGATGTTCTCAAGCGCTGCCTGCACATCGCCTGTCTCATCTATACGTTTTGCTTCAGCCTGAGTCGGGCTGGCGTCATAACCTAAGAAGTTTAGTAAGTACAACTTGGTTAAAGTGGTGTATGAGTTATCAAGTACATCGAACCCTTGTAGTACACCTTTTTCGACGCCTACTTTGAGAAGCTGTGTTCTACCATTCATGGTATTTTCGACATAGACATTACGGGTGGTATTGTCTCCAGTCTTTGGGGACTTTAATTGAGCATAAAAGCCACCCGCTGCAATTCTATTGTTCACACTGATACTAACGCCAGCATCATTCACGATAGTTTCGTTTTGTTTACTCCAAATATCTTGGGCTTCTGGGTTCAAGTCATCAGGGAAGCCATCCCCATCTTCGTCGATATACAGTCTTTTATTATCTTGCCCAAACAGTGTCGCTTGTTTGACATGGTACTTTTTAAGGTTACCTGCCCATATTGCCGAATCACTGCCTACCTTCGGCTCTAACATTGGCAAATAAGCATAGGGCTTAACGCCTAAACTATTAAGCGGATCTGCAGGTACAGTGATAGTACCTGCAGGCGTACTTGGTAGGTCTGCCTTTAGGTCTTCGATGACCGATAACACACTGCCGACGATGTCTTTTGTATCTTTAGCAAAATAAAAGCCGCCTTGTCCGTAGCCACCGACACCATCGTAAATACCAGACTCCATGCCTATATTACAGGCATTTCGAGCGTCAGGATTGCTGGTAGATATCGCAGAGCAGTTATAATATTTTTTTTCATAATTGTAAGGTGCACCATTACTATCTTTAAACTTGTTGATAGTGATGTTTTTAACTTGATAATAATCTTCATCATCAACTGCACTGAAGGCTTCACCAAAGCCAACCATCGCAGTGGTTACCTTGCGTTTGGTACGTAGCTGTTTGGCAAACTCTCCCATACATTGCCATTGGTTCCCTGATTCACTACCATTTAATAATCCACCCGAACTAGGACAGGATACGTTTGATGTACCTCCTAGCGCACTGCCCATCATATCTTTTAGAGTATCTTGATGACTTATATTATTAGGAAAACCATCCGTCAATAAATACACACCTTTTGCACCGCACTGCTGAGTCTCTGGCGCTATATATTGACCATTGTTGGCTATAGAATTGTCATTGGTAGAATACATAGAACTATAGGAACTTCTATAGTAACCATCATAAGTACTAGTACCTAACATATAAGAACCAGCTTCAGTAAACGCTGTCGCCATAGGCGTACCACCAGAAGGACTTAAGGTGCTTAAGAACGTATATATTCTATTTTTTTGAGCAGTATCTAGTGGTTTAGCTGCTACTTTAATTTGACCTTTGTAACTATTATAGCCAAACGCCCCTACACCCATAATGACTTCTTCATTGAGATTCTCAAACTCAAGCAACTCTATCATCGCCAGCTTTAGCTTTGACATACGGTCGTAATGAGTTTCACCATTCAATTCACAAGATTCAAGTTCAATACCATTTCCATCTTTGGTTATAGTTTTTATATCTGGTTGATATTTAATCAGACTATAACCATAATAATAACTATAGTCATATAACATACAAGGTCTATTGCTTGTATTTTTTAAGTCTCCATATGTATATTTGCTATTATCCCAACCTTCTTTTATGTAGCCATTTGGTATATCCCTATTATTAGGCTCACTAAGATAATATTCATAAGAAGGATTTTTTTCACAAGAATTTTTATTGTTCTTTGAACACAGTCTGTAGAGGTTCTTTTTCGAAAGATTAGGCACTCCTGCTATATCTAAAGGAAAGCTGTAATCTCCTCTCATACTCCCGGACTTATCTAACATCAAGGTCAGCGTTGGTTTATTTGATTCGGTACTTACTTGATAGATCGTTAAATCGCCAAGCTTGTTATAGCTAGGATTGCCGATACTATCATAGGCAGTACCAGCGTGAGTTATTACTGAAGATGCCATGAGAGTACCTACCGCTAGCATGATAGCAGTCGGTCGAAACTGTGATGATAAGGCGAAGGTCGAATCGATGCGTTTCATATTTAATTCCTGCTATATACTAGTTATAAAGGTGAACTACGTTAAGATATTAACTAACCTATATTCCACTTGGTGTTAAGCCTAACAACGTTTGACACTCTTCAGTTATTTCATCTTCACCTTCACCATAATCTATACAGTTCTCAGAGTTTACATCGTTTTCTAACTTGGCTTCTTTTACCAATACTTTGGCTGGCACGCCGATCTTAGCCAAACATTCATTACGCGTTTCACCAAAGTACGTATTCTGAGTAGAATCATCTTCATCAACTTCAGCTACAAATGAGGCAGCGTTTTCGCTAGGTTTTTTGAGACACTCAGTAATCTTTGCGTCTGCTACGTTTGATAGTGCTGGCAAAAATGATGTGGAGTGTATACGAAAGCTTGGTGAGCTACTTGTAGCATCTTCCGTCGTTATTGACTTGCCGAGAGGAACATTTTCGAAGGGTGCTATCGGTAGTGACTGAGTATTCGGTCTAGTTACAGACACTTGAGTCATTACGTTTTGGCGAGCATTGACAAAATCACTGGCTTCGCTAGGCCTACAAAAGCCTCCTGAGCCTGAACCTCCTATCAGCTTACTTTGTCCAGACGGCGTTGTAATGGTTGCTTCAGACATCTTAAAAAAATATTCTTGTCTTGGACGATAGCAAAATACTATTTGATCGCCCCGATTTGAGGTTGCACCTGTATTTAAAAAATGGCCAAAAAATCCAAGCGAACCAAGCATATTAGCTTTTTCACTACTGTAAGTCGGATCGTTAATGATATTTTCAATGTTCTTATTTGCGGTATCTGACGTATTCAAAAGTAGAGCGTCAACCTGATCGCTAGTTGCAAGCCGTAACGAGATCATACTATTTCGTACAGCAATAACACCTACGACAATAATCAATAGTAGAAACATTAAAACTACGATTAATGTCGCTCCATCCTGGGAATTTGGCAGCTGGTGTTTAGGATATTTATTCATAATATTATTACCGAAGCGAGACAGGTTTACACATCAGGTTTTGCTTAGTCATCCATAACACTTATATTTCTTAATGTCACATACGACTCTACTACTGTGCGCAGATACTTTTTGCTCAATCCATTATTTAAGGTGGAGGCTTTACCTAACACAGTAAATTCAGATGGACCTTCTTCATTCAACACAGCATTATCAGAGCGCAAAATTAAACCGTACTTTACTCCTATGATAGACGGTTGATCTTCAAGGTCTAAATCTAGATAGTCTTTCACCGTATAATACTGTAGCTGATCACCTTCTCTGGTCGATAATAATATATCAAAGTAATCTACATTAGCCATAATCTCTTGACCGGCATCACCAAAATCTCTGATTGCATTATTGACTTTAAACTCAACAGATTTAGGTAGATTTTCATCTGGTCTGCTTTGTTCATCATAATCATCCATTATTTCGGTAATATACTTGCCTGCATCACAGTATAAAGAGAGCTGTGTAGGCTTTGATGCGTCAGGTGCCTTTAGATAAAAGCGCTCTACGATGATTTGACCATCAATGACTTCCTTTACCCCGCCGATAGTGACTCGTCTTGGTCCTAAAGCCAACCTGCCTTCACAGTCATACATGTCTTGCGGCGCACGATACTGAATGGTCAACTGCCCACTTTGTGAGCTCATATTACTCGCTCCAGTCCACTCATTTGTCTGCGTACCCACCGTTTGATCACCAGTACGCGTTAATAAAGACACGTCTACAGGAGAGCCATCTAAAGTAATGTTTTTGGGTACTTTTGGATCACCATCTAGGTCTTTAGAGTTACGAAAGTTATCTAACGCCTTATTTCCTTCCTCATCTTCTAACGCATTATTAGCGCTGGTTAGTACAATCCCGGAACCAGGCTGATCGGCTGCAACTTTATCAGCTAACCCCAAGTTCGCAAGACGCGCTTTTCTTTCAATTATGGGTAGATTAAAGGCAGCATCTTCAACTAATTCTGATGCGCTAGCTTGTATGCCTGCTGTTTTTGCATTGATCATATAGACTTGTACTGCTGCGGCAGATACTAATAGGCCTAAAAACAGCGATACCATGAGCTCTATTAATGTAAACCCCATTTGGCGTTTTCGACAATCCTGAAGCGTTGAGATTCTCATTAATAAGCCTCCATTATTAAACAGTGAGAACCTAATTTGTAAGAACCATCGCTATTACCACAGGCATTTTCTTCACTATCGCCTAAAATAGGTCTTGTTTTACCCCATGAGGTAATGATGCATTGTCTAGCGTTGATATCAGCCATATCTGGACAGGTAGTCATGTTTAGCATGATATCTTGTTCACAGCCTAAATTGGCAGCCTGCCATGTATTCAACGCGGCTATCTCTTCAGGGCTACAAGCATCCGATTTGCAGCTATCTTGGTCAAAGCTACTGCTTGCTTGCGCTACTTTCTCACAATACTCAGTGATGTCCTTTGTACCTTGATTCAGGGCATTTAACTCTGTCATAAAGTCATCAGTAGCTAAAGTATTCAAGCGCATATTTTCTGATAATTGTTTTGACATACTCATAGCTCGACTACGTACCAAGCTCTCGTCTGTAGCATTCAGTGCATTGATCTGCAAAGCGCTAAATCCTAATACAGCAACTGCTAGTAGTAGCAAAGCCACCATGACCTCGATTAAACCTACACCACTCTGGCTACTAAACTGAGTCATTAACAAGTTCCTCCTACTACAGTACTTATATTAGCAACTGCAGTCACGATCACTTGCCTTGAAACAGATGAATTCTTACTATCGCAAACGGTATAAGTAACTGCATCAGTACGCTTACTTGGTCTGAACGTTATTGTAGAACTATCTGCCTTTATCGTATTTTTAGCACTATAGTTATAACTTGCAATCACATTTGAGCTTTCATTCTCTATGACTAAAGAGTGGCTACTATCATCAAAACTAAAATCCAGAGATTGACGACGAATAATACTTTCAGCTTTCGCTTCTTTTAACGCGTTAATGAGCGTGGCAGTCGTTGATTTCACGCGCTGATTCGCAAGTTGTGTACTGATACTAGGGGCAGCAATACCGACAATAATCGCCAGCACAGCGATCGTTACCATCAGCTCAATTAGGGTGAATCCTGTTTCGGTCATTCGTAGTTTGGATGATAAATTATTCGCAGGTGCGTTCACATCAGATCCCTATTTATCGCTGCCACTGTCTGACACCAACGTGATTAAAAAATGACAATGAATGTCTTATACTCGGAAATAATTTCCGCAAACTTTCTTTACGTGTTAACTAAATGTCATGCAATTTTTATTCCACGATATTTAATGAATACCTTAGATAGAATGAAAAAAATTGTATTAGAAGCGCCCGCTATCTGACTTCATCGTTTTTATGCTTTTTTTTATCACCTGACTACACAGTATTTTTAGAGGTTCACAATTAATGTGAGTTATTCCAATAATATAGCGACAAGATAACACATTAGCAACAAAATAGTGATTGTGAATAGACAAAGGCAGATTTTATAACTGGCTGCCATGTGCTAACGCATAAGCAGATAGACGGTATTGCGGAGAGATGTCGGAGGCAGCCATTGCCACATTAGTAGATGGACCACATAGCGCTCGTCCCAATGCTTGCAAACTAGCCCCTGTCGTAGCGACATCATCGAACAGCAATAGGCGCTTAACGGGCGGCTTTTCGATCAAAGCGAATGCATTGTCTAAATTACTTAGACGTTCGGCACGTGTTAGTCCTTGCTGACTGACAGTGTTGTCAATCCGTTTAACGCCTTGCCATAGCGGTATACGCCAGTGTTTGGACAACTGTGCCGCTAAAATACTAACCGGATCGAAACCGCGTTTGATTAGTCGTTGCTCGGTGGTCGGCATGGCAACAATCACGCTGTTATTTTGATGACAACCACGGGGACGTGGTAATTGCCGTATAGCGTGTAGCAATAATGGCAACTTGGTCATGTCTTCATGATGTTTAAACGCTCGAATGGCTTGACGCAATGGATAGTCATAGTAGGTAGCGGCTTGAATTGAGAGCGCAGTGCCAGCAGCAATATCTACTGCGAAGGGTTTTGGCAACCACGTGATACTATGATGACAGTGCGCACAGAGCAGACCGCTCTTTAAGCGTTGAGTGATTTGCTGGCGAACGCGAGCAAAACGTGTGTGATCACTTGGCAAAACATTGGCGCCGGAATGCACACTTAATGTATCCAGCGTCTCATGTGCTGAGGAAGGCGATAAAAGCTGAGGCTGCGCGGTGCTACGATAGACACGGCATAGCTGGCAGCGTATATCGACATACTCTGCCAGCCATAATCCAGTTTGATAAGGGGCTAAGCGGTGCATCATTTACTCTATGGGTTGGGACTACAGTCGATCCATTTTAAAAAGAGTACAGTTCTACTGGAGTAACTGTTGCAAACTATCTGTCACGCTTGCGCATAGCCAGTGAGGAACATTTGTACCAATAGAACCCAGTAGAACATTGTGACCATATGTACCACTTTTATTTTGATTGGCTATGTTAAAAACCTTTCCAGTCATTTAGTACAATACCGAAGCCAATAGAGGTGTTCTCGTAGTTATAATCCACGATGGACTCACCATAACCTTGGAAGAGCTGCACATAACCGTTGATATTTTCTGTTAACGGATACACATAATCGATTTGCGCAGCGCCTTTATTGGTACTAGGATTATAGCGCAACGTCCCGCTCAGGCTCTTCTGATCAGGCAAGTCGTACAAGAACTTGATATCACCGTAGCCCATATAGTCTTCAATATCTGGATTATCGTCATCACTAGCGCTCTCATTATTTACTCGCACCCACAACCGCGGTATCACCGACAGCTTGCCCCACTCTGCGCCTGCCATCAGATAAGCGCGATTCCATGAGCGGGATAACGGGTCATCTTGACCGTTAGAGTGATGAATAGCCCCCGCTCCCAACATGCGCAAGCGACCCCCAAAAGGCAAGTCGGCTGTCACAGGCTGCGTCAAAAATATCTCGGGCTGATAGTCGGTGGCACGAAATGGACGTGAGGTGTCTTCATTATAGACCTGCCAGTGCGACTCTTGCGTATAACCAAACCACAAATCAGCATTGGTATCGAACAAATCTTCAGCGACTTTACTCTTTAAAGACAACTGAAATTTTAACTCAGTATTACGTGTGTCATTAGAAGTAAAAGGCTCTACAGGCTGAGAGGGAGTATTAGGCCCTAAGTTCGGATCGAAAGTATAAAACAACGGTAATATATAAGTCGGGCGGTATGGCCGTACTGTCCACGTACCACGCTCACTGTTTTTATCAAGATCATAAGACAAACTGAGCGGCGTATACTTCTCAATATCTGTCTGAGTAACCCCTATCTCTTCCAACGTCTGCGCTTCTTCTTGCGTCAAACCAGCCGTCTCTAAACTGTCCGTCTCATCTGCCTCATTGACGACTGCATTAGCCGCTGTGTTATCAGCACCAACAATAGTGGTATTTTCTTCTACAAAGACAACTTGCGGATTACCTGATAGGGTACTTTGGAATGTCTTGGCCAAGTCTACTGATTGTTTGGTCGAGGTGTAACTTGGTGTCTTGCCTTCCTCAGCGACTTTGTCGAAGCAAGCCAAACGCGCGGCACTAATCTGAACTTGCGTACACTCAAAAAACAACTTTGCTTGTTGGCCAATAAACTCTTTACTGACTATTTTGCGCTCTTGGGCAGTACTATTCGCACTTGTTGACGGCGCATCAGTACCATCAGTACCCTCTGGTAACTCATAATCTTCATACTCAAACGCTGCCTCTGGTGCGGGCAACTCATTGTAAGTTTGCGTACTATCAGCAGCCTGTACTTGTACCGTAAGACAGGTCAGCGCCATGCCAACGGCTATATTTAAATAATGCTTATTCATTTTCGGTAAGGGGGTTTTGTGTGCTTTGATAAGATCCATAGACTGACGCTGTGACGTAATATGAGAAAACATAAGTGTCCTTTATCTAACTGACATGATCGTCAGCAGAGTACATGAGATAACGAATATGACCGTCAAAACCTTATTAGGGTAGAGTCAATGAATTCGGCCATAAACAGAAGCCATTACCGTTGGTAACGCTCCTGCAGCATTGTTGCTTTATTGTAGTGAAAAGAGGGACACTATACTAGCGTTATCGCTACTGAGTATTAGTGCAAATCAATATAATATCTGTTAAAACAATCACTTATAAAAATATCATAAGCAGAATTTAACAAAAATAAAAAGGCCAACCCACTGTCACCACAGTATGTTGGCCTTTGTTAAATTATTAAGCACTAAGCAACAACCTTATCATTGCATTAAGTATTAGTTAAGTCTAGTCAGCGTCTGCTCGAACTCCAAGCGGCCAATTTCCCCCACTTGTTGATTGACCAATTGACCCTCTTGGTAGTACAGCAAGGCTGGCGGCCCAAATAACTGATAGCGGGCTAAGATGGCTTTGGAGTCAGCGCTAGTCTCTGTGATATCCAGCCTCACCAGTTGCCAATCTTGCATCTGTGCAGGACGATTGTGGAATAAGTTTTTATCCATAATTCGGCATTCAACGCACCAGTCCGCTGTCAAATCCACGAGCACTTTAGGGTTGGCCGCGATAATAGTGTCTAATTCTGCAAGCGTCGTGATGGTTTCATCTGTTGTGTTACTATTGGTTGTTGCCTGACCAGTAGCCGACTGCACCATCGGTGCTGCGCTCAATGACGCGAGCGGATGCAGACTGTCGTCATTACCCAATGCCGCCCCCACTATCAAACAAGCCGCCCAAATACCGGCAATTAATCCTAGCGCTTGGGTGAGCATACGACCTTTGCCCAGCCAGCTCCACGCCCAAGTTGCTACGACCATAAACCATAGGGCCCATACCATCAGCATCACGGGTGAGATAAAGACCCGTTCAATCAATAATAACGCCACAGCAAAGAGCAATAAGGCAAAACCTTGCTTGACCCAATTCATCCACTCGCCCGCTTTTGGCATGATTTTACCTTGGGTAGCGCCAATTAGGATCAGCGGCGCTGATAAACCAAAACCAAGCATAAATAAGGCGGCAAAACCCAATAGCGGACTACCAATCGTCGACACTGCCAGTAGCGCCCCAAACAATGGCGCAGAAACACAAGGCGACACCACCAACGCTGACAAGAAACCAGCCAGTAAGCTCCCGCCTGTACTACCAAGCTTGCTATCGCCCGCTTGGCTTAACCCCTGCATTTTACTACTAATGGCTCTTGGTAAACGGACACTGAACACACCCAGCATGTATAACGCCAATAGGACAAAAACAATGGCAAAGCTAATAAGAATAATGGGATTTTGCAACCAGCCAATAATCCCTAACGACTCACCAAACACGGCAATGACAGCGCCCAAAATACCGTAAGCGGTTGCCACACCGATGGCGTAGCTAGTGGTTAAGATAACGCCGCGTTTTACCGTTGGGTTTTTCTCACGAGCGACGATATTGGCAACGATCGGCAGCATCGGTAGTACGCATGGTGTCAACGCCAAGCCCAAACCAGCTAAAAACAACAACACCAGTGCCAGCCATGGATGAGACGCCAAGCCAAACGGGTCGCTATCAACCCCATTACTAGTAGCAGCCGTATCTTCATTGGGCGCAGCACTACTCATGACCTCGCCATCTGCCCCAGAGATTGTGTTGGTAGCCGTGAGCTCATCATCTACTAACGCATAATCAATCACGTCGTCATCTGACTCTACTTGTCCTGCTTCAGCATTGGAGCTACTGCCGTCAGTGATAGTAGACGCTGTTGCTGTTGAGGTCGTTACCGCACTAGCAGACAGCTGATCATTCTCCCCCAGAGTATCGTTGTTTATGGAATCATTGGCCGCACGACTGGCGTTACCGCTTGCCGACTGCTGTGAGGTTGCAGCGATATCGACCGTGGTTTTAATCTTTTCGGGCGGATAACAAAGCCCAGCTTTGGCACAGCCTTGCCAACCAATCACCACAGCGGCATTGTCCAAGCGTTTGCCACTATTATTGGACAAAGTGGTGGTGGCGACCATATTCTCTTGGTCAAACACCGGTACTTGCCCAAAGGTTGGATCTTCTACTGAGACCGGTGACTGGCTAAAGGTAAAAGGGGCGGCAGTCACGCCAGCAGGCAAAGTCAGCTTAATTTGGTCTTTATAAACATAGTGCTTAGGGGTGATGTCAAAGTTAATGGCCAAGCGCGTACCAGACTTGGTAGGTGTACTGCTACTACTGACTTGAAACGCTTCATCAACAGGCAAAAACTTCGATGGCGCGGCACTTTGATTGTTACCAAAGAGATCACCCAACCCTGCTGCTTGCGTGGTCATTGGCATGGCTGACACGCCCGCCAACAACGTGCTACTGGTTAAAGCTAGTGCCAATAGATAAGACTGTTTAGAAGTACGTTTGACCGTTCGCGATGAGGGGGTTTCTATTGGCTGAATGGACATGAAGGGCTACCTATTTATTGCTAACATTCTTGTATGACTATCATCTGAGACGACCTGCTCGCTATCTATTTGCGTGCCACGCCGATGTTAACCGTGGTTTTGATCTTCTCTGGCGGATAGCATAAACCCGCTTTGGCGCAGCCTTGCCAACCAATCACAATCGGTGCATTCCTTGCCCCTTTACCATTTGTAGTCATCAGCGTGGTGGTTGCGACCACGCTTTTTTGCGTAAATACAGGCACTTGCCCAAAGGTGGGATCGTTAATGGAGACTGGCGACTGACTAAAAGTAAATGGGGTGGCACTCAACCCTTTTGGGAAACGTAAAGTGAGCTGGTCTTTGTAAACGTAATGACCTGGCGTGATGTCAAAAACGATCGATAAACGCGTACCCTTAGCCGTCGCTTTGGTGATGGGGCTGACTTGAAAGGCTTTATCGACTGGCAAAAACTTCGATTGCCCAGCACTGTTACTCCCAAATAACTCACCCAATCCTGCCGCCTGAGCACTCATAGACAGCCCCGTCATTACAGAAGTACTCATCACGGCAACAGCAAGCACATAAGACTTTTTAGCAGTGCGATTATTGACAGCAGCTGATTTTGCGATTGGCATTTTAATTAACATAAATAATAACCTTTAATGACGGCTTGTGATGACTGATGGTTAAGTCTCAACGCTTCTAGTAACAGTATGCGTATCAATATGGACAACATTATAATTGGGCTGTTTGATCATGTGAGCACCTATTCGGTAGGGCACACGTTTTATCTACTGATAAAAAATATCAACCAATAACACATTATTGGTTGATAGGCAGTATTCGCTAGCGATGCTTTTATCCTAAATAAGCTATGGACTAGGGCGTATCTTATTACCCATTTTTAACAACTCATCAGGCTAACGCTTATAGCTGGGCGTAAATATCGGCATCTTGCCCTTCGCCGCCTTGCTGCCCATCTGCACCCAATGAAAATAAATCATAGGGTCGCCCTTCACTGCCAGGAGAGACATATTGCATCTCATTCTCCCAGCCATCCGTCGGATACCCACCTTTAATATAACCACCGTCAGGATAGTTTTTGGCATCCTCAGGCGGCGTTGTCAGTGCTTCGAGACCTTGCGCTGTGGTCGGATAGCGCGAATTGTCCACCTTATACATATCAAGTGCATTTGACACAGTCGCAAGCGCTGTTTCCGTGGTTTTCACGCGAGCTTTATCGCTTTGTCCCACCACTTTTGGCACCACTAAGCCCGCCAGAATAGCCAAAATGACAATGACCACCATAATTTCAATGAGGGTAAAGCCTGACTGACTGGACTGGCTTACCCGACTGTGTTGCATAAAAGCTACCTTATCACTGCTCACGTTATTTGCCTGAACTTTGGCATGATTAATGGCGTTTTTTGGCATCGTATTTACTTGAGTTGTGTCAATCATAGTCATCGCTTTTGTCATCACGGTTATGTAAATAGTAAAAGTGGCGTTTATATCGCATTTATAAGCGACGTATTAATAAGCATTGAAACGATTGTCACTATAAACCATGGTTTTATTTTTATCCAGCGATGCCAATAGATTGTTAGCAATGTCCATAATAAGTAGTAGCTAACGTTTGTAAATACAGAGTTTGACGAGCGCTTACTATAGCGTGACGATTGTTTTTAACATAGGAAAAAGGCTATGCAGACAAAAATCTACTACAGTAAGCAAGTCTTAAGAAAGCTAGCGCAAGGTTTAGCAAGTTGACACACTCCCCCCCACATTCGCCAAGCTCAAGTGGGGGATTCTAAAAGCATAAGCTCTTAGGCGACTTTCTCACGAATGTCACTTGTTTTCTGTTTCATCGGGCGACCTTTATTGCATCCTCCCTCCGCAGACAAAA
>NZ_DFBY01000017.1:0-26474 GCF_002366815.1 Psychrobacter sp. UBA3068
CTGCGTAACTAAAATCTCCCAAGTTTAGTTGTACTGATTTGACGGCAGGGGTCAAACTGACAAAAGCCCCATGGCTTAGTATGATAAGTAGATTGCTAAATAAAGTTACCATTTTAGGTTATTGTTAATAGTTACTTATTTCAATATATTCTTATCTAACTTTTGTCATATTAAAGTAATATAAATAAAGGTAGGCTTGAGGTTATAAGAACAGGCAATCACACTACTTTGCATTGCATATTATCGGTTCGCTATACAGGTATGGAACTATCAGTCAGTGACGACTATTCTCCATTAATACTGTCTTCGCTATTTGCTCACCAATTTTCGCAATGACAGCGTTTCTTTCTTCAAACGAGGCGTCTGTCTCTGTAATGTATAGAGCGGCTACGATAGACTTGCGATTTGGAGGCCACATCACCGCAGTAATAGCACGCGTCCCATAACCACCAGCGCCTGTTCTATCTGCGACTATCCAGTCATTTGGAACGCCTTTACGAAACAGTGCATCGCCAACCTCATTACCTTTAAGCCAAGCTACTAGTTGTTGACGAGATTTGATAGATAGCGTTTCGCCAACTAGTAACTTTTCAAGTGTCGTCACCATTGCAATTGGTGTTGTCGTGTCTCGTTTATCTCCAGGCACCGCTTCGTTGAGTTCTGTTTCCCAGCGATCAAGGCGCGTCGTATCATCACCAACGGAACGCAAAAATCTCGTTAGCGCCTTAGGTCCTCCAATGGCTTGTAGAATAAAATTGGCAGCTGAATTATCACTGGTTGACAGTGTAGCCTGACACAGCGCGGCAAGGGACATCCCTTTTTTGCCTACGTGTTTTTCTGTCACAGGGGAGTATGTCACAAGATTGCTCTCAGAGAATCTCACAACTCTATCCATTCTTTCTTTACCCAAATCAACTCTTTGAAGAACGTTTGCACAGGCAAGTGTTTTAAAAGTACTACTTAGAGGAAAACGTTCATTAGATTTATATTCCCAGCGTTTTCCCGTTTCCAAGTCATGCACAGCTAGACCGATTCTAGCGCCCAATTCAGTTTCAGCATTGGTAACCGCTTCGAGTATTGAGTTTGTTGCATTAGCATTTAATGACAGCGTGAGACATAAAAAAGTAATGATTACCCTAAAAAAATGAGCCTGGTGTTGACGTGCGTTCATGATGAGTTAACTTTCCTTTTGGATCAAATTTTTAGATTATATGATGTGTATGTAATAGCATAGTTATATCTCATTCATGATTAACTTAGCTTACTCTAGATTAGTGATTTTAGGGTATAACCCAAGGGAAGCAACCATTTCACCCTCCAAACCTATTAATAGACTACTCAAAATAGAGCTTTATAATGAAACCGCTTATATTAGGTAACGTTTGATAATTTGTGAATAGGCATTACTGATACTAGAGCTATCTAATACTGCGGAACCAATCTCGCTAAGCCACCGACTTATCCAAGAGGTCTATTAACAACCGATCTGTCTGCCATTTCATTTGCCATCACGAGAGCTTGGTACAAGCTGGTGGCACTTGCGCCGCCCCGTCCTGCCAAGTCAAGGGCCGTACCGTGATCGACTGAGGTGCGAATATAAGGTAACCCCAACGTTAAATTAACCGTATCGCCAAAACCATGCGACTTTAGTACGGGTAACCCCTGATCGTGATACATGGCAATGACGGCATCGCAGTTTGCCAAATGTCTGGGAGTAAACAAAGTGTCAGCAGGCATCGCCTCTGAAATATCTACGCCAGCCTTGATAAACTCTTTGAGTACTGGGTTGATAATATCAATTTCCTCGACGCCAAGATGGCCGCCCTCGCCCGCATGCGGATTGAGACCACAGACCAAAATACGCGGCTGCATTAAGCCAAACTTTTCACGCATATCATCAACGACGATTTGTACCGTTTGTCGCACATTGTCAGAAGTGATGGCCGCAGGTACGTCTTTGAGTGGCAAATGAGTGGTCACAAGCGCGACTTTCATGGCTTGATTGGCGAGCATCATCACCACTTTTTCACAGCCACTTTGTTGCATAAAAAACTCGGTATGACCACTGAACATCGTGCCATCTAACAGCTTAGTACCGGCTTCTATTAACGCTGATTTTTGCAATGGACCTGTGACGATAGCCGCCGCTGTCTTATTGGTGGCTAGTGTATGAGCAATCTCTAGCTGCTTTGCTACCATCGCTGAGTTACTGATGTTGATTTGCCCACAAGATACGGGCGCTGCACAAGGAATGTTCAGTAGAATAAAAGCATGGTCGGCATCCGCATTCTGTTGTGTTACCTGCTTCGTTAAATGCTCAGTGTTTACATCATCAGTATCTATATTAATGGTTTGCCAAGTGGGGCAGCGTTTGAGGGCACCTGTTGCCATAAGCTCATCTGCGCGTGTTTGCATAGCGGTAGCATCTGCCGTTACCCAAATTGGACGCTGAAAATCTTGTAACTTATTCTCCGCCGCCAGTAGCAGCACAACATCCATGCCAATGCCCGCAGGTTCACCCGTGGTCAGTAGCAGCGGCTGTTTTTCTTGTATAGAAATCTCGTTTTTTTTCATCTAAGGCACCGATTTTATTGTGTTTTTAGTCATAATATTTTTATCAAAGCTGTCGTTTTGAGCCATTGTCTGACGACTTTAGCACCAGATAATTTTGTCATCATAATCATCAGAACAGTCATAGTGTGGTAGAATTTCGCTTCTGATTGTAGCATTTACTCGCAAGCATTAAGACCATGCTGTGATACTTCTATCGTAGCAGTCTGACGCGGTTATTGTGCTGTATCATCACCAAAATACATTCGTATAACAAATAATTTTTTATATCGACTTTTCAAACATTGGGCACTCATGGCAGACACCGAAAAAACCGACGACTTACTCAATCAAACACCGCCGCACAATATCGATATCGAAAAGGCATTGCTCGCGTCTTTGATGAGTATCGAGGAGGCATACGATAAGATTGCAGACATCGTCACCAAAGATGACTTTTATGCGGGGCGGCACCAATATATTTTTGACGCCATTGCGCATCTAGCCGCGGTCAATGAGCCTTATGATACGGTCATGGTTCATGATTGGTTAGAAGCACAAAAATTGCTTAAAAGCGCAGGCGGTGACAGTTATTTGGCGGATATTTTGAGCCAAAGCCCGGCGACATTATTCAACCTCACCGCTTATGCCCAGCGTGTCCGTGAACTATCGACTCTGCGCCAGCTGATTACCACTGGGAACGAGATGTTGTCGCTCGCCTATAATCCAAAAGACCAAACCGTCAGCGACATTTTAGACAATGTCGAGGGTAAGATATTTAGCATTAATGAGCAACATAATAAACGAGCTGAGCAGCGTGGGCCTGTTGGAATCACTTCAGTCTTGACCAATGTCATCGACAAAATCCAAGAGTTAAAGTCTAATCCTGACGGTATGATTGGTTTGCAAACGCCCTTCGCTGAGCTAAATAACAAGACACAAGGTCTACAAGCGGGTGATTTAATTATTGTGGCGGCCCGTCCTTCTATGGGTAAAACCACTTTTGCGATGAACTTAGCAGAAGGTATCTTATTTAATGAAGACTTGCCAGTCGTGGTGTTTTCGATGGAGATGCCTGCTGAGTCTATCGTCATGCGTTTACTATCATCGTGGGGCGCGATTAACCAAACACACCTACGCTCTGGGCAAATGAACGAAGATGAATGGGCAAAAATGATGAATGCCATTCAGCATTTGCAATCTAAACACTTATACATTGATGATAGCACGGCACTGCCACCGTCTGAGATGCGTTCACGCTGTCGCCGTATTGCCAAAAACCATGACGGGCGTTTGGGTGCTATCGTAGTCGATTACCTCCAATTAATGAAAGTACCAAGCTTAGATGGCAACCGTGTTGGCGAAATTTCTGAGATTTCTCGTAGCTTAAAAGCGCTGGCACGTGAGCTTGAATGTCCAGTGATTGCTCTATCCCAGCTTAACCGTAGTCTAGAAAACCGTCCCAATAAGCGACCTATTATGTCAGATTTACGTGAATCTGGGGCCATTGAGCAGGACGCCGATTTGATTATGTTCATCTATCGCGATGAGGTTTACAATGAAAACTCAGACCATAAAGGTGTGGCTGAAATCATTATTGGTAAACAGCGTAACGGCCCTATTGGCACCATACGATTGGGCTTTGAAGGACAATTTACCCGCTTTATTAATTTAACGCCAGAGTATTATCAAGGGGTTAGTTTCGAGAATGATGAGTAACTGTCTAAATAAAAAGAAACGCGCAACCATAAGCCACTAACACCCCTAAACAGTGAGTAATAACAATAGCCAGTGATGCCTCAGCCTGATTGATGCGTCACTGGCTTTATACCTTCATCTATAATTTTGCTAATAAAGAAGCCAATTATGCGTACCATTACTATCAAACCAATAGCCATCACTCACAACCTCAATCAAGTTAAAAAACGGGCGCCACACTCCAAAGTCCTTGCTATGGTGAAGTCCAATGCTTATGGTCACGGGGTGGCAGCCGTACTACCAGCGTTAACGCAAGCAGATGGTATCGGTGTCGCTACTTTGATAGAAGCATTAGAAGCCAGACAGTTGGGATGGGACAAAACGATTGGTTTGGTAGAAGGGGCATTTACGGCTGATGAGTGGCAGCAGGCCATTGATCATGAGGTGAGTTGCGTGATTCACCATGTGCCACAATTGGAGTGGGCACTGGACAACGTTCCACCAGCTGCAAGCGCAACTCGTGTGGTTTGGCTAAAATACAATACTGGTATGAACCGCTTAGGCTTCAATGCTGAAGGCGTGATTGCCGCTGCTAAACACCTGCATGCGGCAGGCTACCAACTGATTTTAACCACCCATTTTGCCAACGCTGATGACCGAAATCACCCACTAAATGCAGTGCAAATTCAGCGTTTTAAAGATATGTTAGCGACGTTAAAAGAAACCGTTAGCAACGACGTTAAGGGCTCGTTGTGCAACTCAGCTGGCGTGGTAAACTTCTCAGATCATCATTATGATTGGGTACGTCCCGGTATTATTTTGTATGGTAGCGCCCCTGTCATTGATAAAAGCGCGCAGGAATTAGACTTACAACCAGCCATGAGTTTTAGCGCACAGATTATTGCTCTACAAACGGTCAGTGCGAACGACGCTATCGGCTATGGTAGTCGCTGGATCGCACAAAAAGACACCGAAACAGCCTTAGTGAGTATTGGCTATGGAGACGGCTATCCTCGTGTGGTTAGTGAGGATGCTTATGTGTCTGTTATTGATAGTACGAATAACCGAAGCTACCCGTGCGCTGTGCTTGGGCGTGTGGCGATGGATATGATTGTCATTGATGTCAGCGCAGTACCAGACAACACGTCCTTATTAGATAGCAAGGTCATCCTTTGGGGCGACGCCCCGCACGTCGATGAGGTTGCAGCACATGCCCATACTATCAGTTATGAGCTGCTATGCCGCCTAAGCATACGGCCAAAGCGTGTACAAGCATAATCATCATCAGACAACGATGAACTTACTGTTCGCTTAAGTGGCTTATCACTCATAGCAAATTGGACGTTTACATTGGAAGTAATTGCGCTATACTAAAAGTTTGTTGTCACCCCAGTATACGCACTGACGCGATGCTATTGAAGACTGATAACGTTTCATTGACTGCGATCGACTGCTAGGATTACTATGAGTTTGCGCCATTTTTTGACCCTATCTGATTTAACCAAACAAGAACTAGAAACCCTTATCAAACGTGCCAGCGAATTACGTAAGATGCAACACGCGGGCGAGATATATCAGCCCTTTGTTGGTCGTACGCTTGGTATGATTTTTGAAAAATCTTCTACCCGCACGCGTATTTCTTTTGAAACGGGTATGGGACAATTTGGCGGTAGTGCGATCTTTTTATCGCCAAATGATACCCAGCTTGGACGCGGCGAGCCATTAGAAGACTCAGCACGCGTGATCTCAAGCATGGTCGATATCATCATGATTCGCACCTTTGGCCATGAAAAAGTGGAAACCTTTGCAGAATACTCCAGTGTCCCTATTATTAACGCCCTGACGGATGAGTTTCATCCTTGCCAGCTGCTTGCTGATATGCAGACTTACTATGAGCATCGCGGTAGTATCGAAAACAAAATCGTAACGTGGGTCGGTGACGGCAACAACATGTGCTCATCCTTTATGCAGGCGGCCAATCAATTTGGCTTTGAGCTACGTGTGGCCGCGCCTTATGGCTTTGAGCCAGACCCAAAACTGATGGAACGTTTCTCTCATTGCGTAAGCCTGGTAGAAAACGTCCAAGATGCAGCAAAAGACTCTAACTTAATCGTCACTGATGTATGGGCCAGTATGGGGCAAGAATCTGAACAGAATACCCGCGCACGCCGTTTTGCGCCTTATCAAGTAACACCGTCATTGCTGGACAAAGCCGACCCTGAAGTGGTGTTTATGCACTGCTTGCCTGCGCATCGCGGCGAGGAAATCTCTCACGATATGCTAGATGACCCACGGTCAGTGGTGTGGGACGAGGCAGAAAACCGCTTACACGCACAAAAAGCCCTGATGGAGTTTTTACTAAAAGACAAAATTAAGCTGTCTACCTAAACCAATAGCTATCATTAAAAGCCATTTCTCAATCACAATACAGAAAAACAGAAAAACAGAAAAAAGGCAGACCACATTTATCGTGATCTGCCTTTTTACTTTTTATACAACCATTAATGACTAATTAACGGGTGAATGTCTCTACCCCGTTACTGCTAGCCTTGAGCAGTACATCTGCTTGATTGGCCGCAAAAATACCATTACAGACGACGCCGACGATATTATTAAGGGTTTTTTCAAGCGCTATCGGATCACTAACATCCAGGTCATAAGTATCAAGAATCACATTACCATAATCAGTGACAAAGTCTTCACGGTACACTGGTTCACCGCCCAAACTAGCCAACTGGCGTGCTACGTAAGAACGCGCCTGCGGTAGCACTTCTATCGGTACTGGGAACGCGCGTCCTAATGTCTCAACGCTTTTACTGGCATCCACCATGCACACAAACTTATTGGATGCCGCGGCCACGATTTTTTCACGAGTGAGCGCGCCGCCGCCGCCCTTTATCAGTTGGAGATTCGCGTTGACTTCATCAGCGCCGTCAATATAAACATCAAGCGTACCGGCAAAGTTCAAATCTACTATCTCGATACCAAGTGCACGTAATCTATCTTCCGTCACCTGCGAGCTTGCAACGGCTCCAGCAAGCTTTAGTGTCGGCAACAGCTCTATCAAACAGTTGACCGTACTACCCGTTCCTACGCCAAGTATCATGTCATCTTCGATATAGCTTAAAGCAGCTTTGGCGGCGGCTTGCTTTTGTGCTTGCTGATCACTCATCATAAATCCTTGGTAAAATAAACGTACTGTTTTAAAAATAAAAGGCTAAAAGCGGTAAAATGCGCGGCTATTATAACCGATGACTTTACTGAATGTCAGCGAATCCCTTTTCTAATATTATCTATTCTGTTTAACACCAACACAGAATGCTCATGAGATAAGGTTTTCGCAGCCTCTGTCACGCCTGCGAACCGCAAGCAAGAAAAATTAGTTTAAAACCTATTTTAGATACTAGACAGATAAGGCAACCAAAACACCAAAGCCAACAGCGTTGCAAATAATACTGGCGGCGTGATAAGCAGTCCAATTTTCATATACTGGCCCCAGCTAATTTTATAGTCTTTTTCTGCCAATACATGTAACCACAATAACGTCGCCAGACTACCAATGGGTGTGAATTTTGGCCCCAAATCATTACCAATCACATTGGCATAAATCATCAGCTCTCGAGTTGCAGCAGGCACTTGCGCGCTATCAATAGCCAGTGCACCTACTAACGTTGCTGGCATGTTATTCATGACAGAAGCCACAATAGCCGATAAGAACCCCGTACCTAACGTTGCTGTAACCGCGCCCTGCTGCCCCAACCAAGTCAAAATTTGGGCACCATAACTGGTTAGTCCTGCATTGCCCAAGCCATAAACAACCAAATACATACCGATGGAAAACAGTACGATTTGCCAAGGCGCGTTACGGACGACATTGCGTACAGAAACAACTGCCCCGCGACCGCCTTGCCAAAAGCGACTTGCAATTGCTAGGAGTAACAACGCGGCGGCGCCTGTGACTAGAGAAATAGGCAGACCTAACGACTCAGTCGCAAAGTAAGCGATCAGCAACAGTGCGAGCAGTGGAAAAGCGGCCTTAAATACTAAGGGATCTTCGATAGCAGAAGCAGGCGCGCTCAGATTGGTGATGGAGTAATGTGTTGGAATATGACGAGAATAGACAACCCATAGTACCGCTAGCGTTGCTATCACAGACACGATGTTAACTGGCACCATAACTGCTGCATAACGCCCAAAGCCAATATCGAAATAGTTGGCACTAACGATATTGACCAAATTAGACGTCACTAACGGCAGGCTGGCCGTATCGGCAATAAAGCCCGTGGCTATGATAAAAGCCAAAGCAGAGGGCGGCGAAAACTTCAGTCGCAGCAAAATGGCAATAACAATAGGCGTTAGTAGTAACGCTGCCCCATCATTGGCAAAAAATGCCGATATAAATGCGCCTAAAATCACAATCATAGGAAATAGCAAGCGCCCTTGTCCATTGCCAAGCCTTGCTACATGCAATGCTGCCCAACCAAAAAAACCCGCCTTATCTAAGATAAGCGAGATAATGATCAGCGCTACAAAGGTAAAAGTTGCGTCCCAGACAATATCCCAAACGATCCCTACATCAGACAGCTGCACGACACCAAAAGCCAAGGCGACCAATGCCCCGCCAAGTGCACTCCAGCCAATGCCCAATCCTTTAGGCTGCCAGATCACTAAAACCAACGTGACGATAAAAATAGTGAATGCGAGCATTAAACCGCCTTATTAAGCAGATTCAGGTGAGTACAACGAAGGTAGTAATGAGATTAAAGTGACTTTTGATTCACCCGCTGCGAGACTGCCTCGGCACTTTCTACACGTTCTGAATAGCGGTCCGTTAGATAGGCTGAGCGTCCACGCGTAAGCCAAGTAAACTTCACTAACTCCTCGCAAACATCAACAAGACGCAGATATAACGGGGACATATCCATACGGTTGTCCTCGGTAAACTCTAAAAAGGCTTTTGGGATAGAGGATTGGTTCGGTATGGTAATCATGCGCATCCAACGACCAAGAATACGTAGCTGATTAACCGTGTTAAAGCTTTGACTGCCACCACTCACTTGCATCACAGCAAGCGTTTTACCTTGGGTCGGGCGCACGCCACCAAGTGACAGCGGAATCCAATCAATTTGCGCTTTCATGATACTGGTCATACTACCGTGGCGTTCTGGACTTACCCAAAGCATGCCTTCTGACCACTGTGCCAGCTCTCGCAGCTCTTGTACTTTGGGATGCTCTGCATCTACTGAGTCAGGTAGCGGCAAGCCTGATGGGTCAAACATTTTGACCTCACAGCCATACCAGCGCAGTAAACGACTCGCCTCTTCGGCTGCCAATTTAGAAAAAGAGCGTGTGCGTAGAGATCCATACAACACTAGTATTTTGGGCGGATGGCGTGGATCGTCCATACCAATTAAAGACTCAACATCAATGGGTTGTATGTTGTTTGGGTCAATATTGGGCAAGTCATCTAGGCTCACCTGCCCTGTATTAGCCTTTGTCATGATAAACCACCTCACCGTCCTCTTTCGTAAAACTACTCACTGGATTTTCTAGCAACGCAAACACTCGCTCTGAAGGTCGGCATAATGCTGCTCCCTTATCGGTGACGACAATAGGACGATTGATTAAAATAGGATGGGCAATCATTGCATCGATAATGTCATCATCAGAGACATTGGAATTGTCCAGACCCAGCTCATTATTGATCGGCTCTTTGCTTCTTAGAAGCTCTCTTGGAGAGATTTTCATTTTTGCCAATAGCTCAACCAAGTAGTCACGTGTTGGTGGGGTGTTAAGATATTCCACCACTTCTGGCTCTTCACCTGACGCTTTCATAATAGCCAAAGTATTACGGGACGTACCGCAATTAGGATTGTGAAAAATCAATGGGTTCAATGTTTTCATGGCACTCTCATCTATTTGACCGTTACGTTTGTTAGGGTATGTACTCATCATTATTTTGGCTCTCTGCTTGAACTGCCTCGCATCCACTCAAACTATCCAGAAGCGACGCACACAATTCTGGGTGTCCTGCACAGCAATCTTGTAGTAAAAACTGAACAACCGCCTCCATGTGTGACAACGAAGCACGATAGATTATCTGACGACTGTGCCTTTTTGAGACCACCCATCCTGCTCTTGCCAACACCGACAGGTGCGCTGACATCGTATTGTGCGGCACGGATAGCTGCCGAGCTATTTCACCCGCAGGCAGCCCCTCAGGTTCTTGACTGACAAGTAGCCTGAAAGCTTGTAAACGAGTGTCTTGAGAGAGCGCAGCAAAGCTTGCGATAGCAGTAGTTATTTCCATATGTCCAATAATACAGACATATTAATATGATTCAAGTTTTTTAGGTAAAAAAAGCTGTGTCAGCCCTTCGTGGCCTCAATTAATAGACGTCAAGCCATCAAATTGCTGCAAAAACTGCAATTGTGTCTTGCAAGACAATCAAAATCAGCATAGGCTAATCTATTTCATTATTTATATTCACTTATACTTTTTACATTCATCTACGTTTTGTTTAGGAATTACTATGCTGTCACACTGGGTACGAGCCATACTGCAAGCCACCGTCTATGACGTTGCTATTCAAACACCACTTGAAGCGGCACCCAAGCTGACCCAACGTTTTGCCAATGACATTCGCTTCAAACGGGAAGACTTACAGCCCGTCAAATCCTTTAAATTGCGCGGTGCTTATAACCGTATTAGCCAACTGAGCGATGAGCAAAAAGCGCGTGGGGTGATTTGCGCGTCAGCTGGCAATCACGCGCAAGGTGTTGCCTACTCTGCCCGCCAGTTATCACTCAACAATATCATTGTCATGCCAACCACCACACCTGACATCAAAGTAGATGCGGTTAGAGCATTAGGTGGTAACGTCGATTTGCATGGTGATAGCTTTGATCAAGCCAACCGTTACGCGATTGACCGTGCTGAACGCGAGGGACTCACCTTTATCCCGCCGTATGATGATGAATTGGTCATTGCCGGACAAGGCACTATTGGACTGGAGCTCACCCAGCAGTGGCGCAGCATGGACTATGTTTTCGTTGCGGTTGGCGGTGGTGGCCTGATCTCAGGTGTCGCGGCGTTCTTGGGAGAAGTTGCCCCCCATGTCAAAGTCATTGCCGTAGAAGCTGACCAATCCGCCTGTTTAAAGGCAGCGCTTGAGACTGGTGAGCGGGTCAAACTCGAGCAAGTTGGATTGTTCGTAGATGGTGTGGCAGTGGCTCAGATTGGTGAATTGCCTTTTGATGTGGTGCGTACGCAAAAAAGCGACAAATCAGGCCCTGTGGTCGAACCTGAAGTCGTCACTTGTACCAATGATGAAGTTTGTGCTGCCGTCAAAGATATCTTTGAAGAAAATCGTAGTATCGTTGAACCTGCCGGTGCATTATCAGTAGCTGGCATGAAAAAATACATCAAAGCGCATAATCTGCAAGGCAAAAACTGTGTTGGCATCGTCTGCGGTGCCAATATGAACTTTGACCGTTTGCGTTATATCGCAGAGCGTACCGAAATTGGTGAGAAAAAAGAAGCCATCTTTGGTGTGACTATTCCTGAACAGACTGGCGCTTTCTTAAACTTCTGCCGCAGCCTACATGGTCGTAACATCACGGAATTTAACTATCGTGCTGATAGTAAAAAATCACCTGACTCTATGGAGCCAGCAGCAATCTTTGTCGGTATTGCCTTAAAAGAAGGCGAAAAAGAACGCCAAACGATTAGTACGCAATTGGCAGCTGATGGCTATGAGGCCCATGACTTAACGGATGATGACATCGCAAAATCGCATATTCGTCATTTGATTGGCGGGCATGCTCATATCGAAAACGAGCAGTTATTAAAAGTGGTGTTCCCAGAGCGTCCAGGCGCCCTGCTCACCTTCTTAGAAAAATTGGGCGACGATTTTAATATCACCTTGTTCCATTATCGCAATCATGGCGCTGCTGAAGGTCGTGTGTTAGTTGGCTTGCAAGCCTCTGAAGGCAATTCTCGTCAATTACAAGACGCGCTACTCGACATTGGCTATGACTGCACCATGCTCAATGACAACATCGGCTATCAGCTGTTTTTGAAGTAGATAAAATACGTATCAAGGATCGTCGATCATGGCAGCTTTTTAATCAATTAAAAAACTGCCACTGATGGATGGGTAATGACGGTTAGCGATGAGCGTTTATTCATTGGCATGGGGCAGTTATGAAAAACACATTGATGATCGTCATGTTGCTGATTTTGGCGTTGGTAGGCTATAGAACCCTTCAACCTAAAAGCCCCACGAATATTTCTACCATTGATGTTGCGACTGAGACCTCCCCTGTTTCTGTCTCTACCTCTACTGACTTTGATGACATACCACCCACGTACATTGATACTGATATAGAAACCGCATCAACCTCGGTAGTAAAGCCAGTAATGAGTACAAAGTCAGCAGCACCAAGCTTTTCTTGTGATGGCAGACAGCATTGCTCGCAAATGACCTCGTGCGCAGAAGCCACTTACTTTAGTAATCACTGTCCTAATACAAAGATGGATGGTAATCATGACGGCGTGCCATGTGAACAACAGTGGTGTAACTAACTTTGTATCAGGCAGACACTGCGAACGCGGTGCCTACCCCTCCCATTTATAACAACGATAGCTGTAAAAATTACGGCTTCTCACCATCACTAATGCAAATCACCGATGCTCACTGCAACGAATAACAAAAAACCTATTTGCAAATACTAAATTTGCCCTAATCTTATTAAGACCATCTCGTTTTAAATAAATATGGAAATTAGTATAGAGTCGCTGTTATGAAAAATAATATTGATGATAAAAACCAAGCCTTAGCCAAGATTCGTCTTGATAAGTGGCTGTGGGCCGCACGTTTTTACCGGACGCGTACGCTTGCCAAACAAGCGATCGAGAGTGGCCGAGTGCATTATGGCGGTAGCCGTGTCAAAACCAGTAAAGAGATTTCAGTCGGAGATGAGTTGACCATTCGTCAAGGCTCAGCTACTGCTATGACTGAAAAGACCGTGGTTGTCGAAGCGCTAACGGCACAACGCGGTAATGCCGCTGCTGCCCAAGTGTTGTACTCAGAGACCGAAGAGAGCGAAGTGCGCCGCGCTTATTATGCTGAGCAGCGTAAACTTGCCAATCTTGCCCGGCCCGATAACAAACCCAATAAAAAAGAGCGCCGTGATCTGCAACGCTTTAAAAGTAAACAAGACTAAAATAGTAAAAGCACTATATCGCTCTATTCATGATATATCGTTATAATACTGCAAAAACCACACAGTGCGGCGGCTATCATTTTTGTCACCATGGTCACGTTTACGAAACACAAGCTAAAACATCTGTATCAAACGTAACAGTTTGACAGCGCTCTGAATGTGGTCACAATGCGTCTCTTGCATGACCATATTGTTCAGCCTCTGCCCTTGTTATTCAAGGCATTAACCGTTACGCTGGCGACTGTTTTAGTGAATCAATGGCATGCTAATAAAAGCCGCATAATGGTGCTGGTTCTTTATGGCATGTTTTTTTGTTATAAAAGGTTATATTATGCTAATGAAAACCTGTACGCCCTCCTCTGTATTATTGGTTTGCTTAGGGAATATTTGCCGATCGCCCACTGCTGAGGAGGTTTTTCGTCAGCAAGCAGCGATTGCTGGCTTATCCATTAAAGTAGACTCAGCAGGGACAGGCGACTGGCATATTGGTCATGCGCCCGATGAACGTGCTCAGCGCCATGCAAAATCACACGGCTATAAGATTAATAAGTTAGTCGCTCGCCAAGTAAGCACGGATGACTTTCGTGAGTTTGATTTGATATTGGCGATGGATGCTCAAAATTTAGCCGATTTACAAGCCATCAAGGATAGCTTGGCAGATACAGAAGATCATTTAGCCAAGCTCGCTTTATTCAGCGAAGAAGACCCAACGTATAGTGGCGACGATGTGCCAGATCCTTATAAAGGTGATAGCGATGATTTTGAAGAAGTGATCGAGCGTATTGAGTCAAGCGCCCAAGCTTGGATTGAAAGTTGGAAAGCTTGTTAGCGCTACAGTCTATATTTCTGCTACTTTTGTGTATCGCATTCTTTATAATAAACACCGCATCATTTGCTATATAGGCTATGTTATGACCTCAACCTTACGCCTTGATCTGAGTACTCAATCTGCTCAAACAGCTGACTTTCCAGCCAGTGTATCAATCAATGATTCAATTGATTTATCACGTCATAACACCATGGCCTTAGCCTGTGTCGCCGATACTGTTGTCACATTAACGACTGAGGCGCAGCTTGACACTTTTATGGCAAAATATGCAGACAGTGCCAAGCAAAATAAACCATTATTTGTACTGTCTGGTGGTAGCAACGTACTGTTGCCAGCACAGTTACAGGCAGTTGTCTTGCAGCCAAAAATGCGTGGCATTAACCTAATTGCCAAAACAGATAGCTACGTCGATATTGAAGTGATGGCGGGCGAAAACTGGCATGACTTGGTTGTGTACACTGTCAATCAAGGCTGGTACGGTCTAGAAAATCTTGCACTGATACCAGGTCTCACTGGGGCTGCACCTGTACAAAATATCGGTGCTTATGGCGTGCAGCTAGAAGACTGTTTACAGTATGTACGCGCCTATCACTTGCCGACTAAGACATGGCATCATTTAACAGCAGCAGACTGCCAGTTTGGCTATCGCGACAGTATCTTTAAACGTGCGCCTAATACATGGTTAATTAGCTGTGTGGGCTTTAGACTACACACCAATGCAAAAAAAATATTAGCCAGTTATGGGGATGTACAAACAGTGGCCGAGCGTTATGCTGAGCAACATGGTCGCAAACAGGCAATTCCTGACGATGTCATGCAAGCCATCATAGATATTCGTCAACAAAAACTGCCTGACCCCAAGCAACTTGCAAATTGCGGCAGTTTTTTTCAAAACCCTATCATTACTCAAGATCAATTTACTACTTTACAAGCCACGTATCCTGCTATCGTTGGCTACCCCATGCCTAATGCCATGATAAAAGTGGCCGCAGGCTGGCTCATTGAACAAGCGGGTTTAAAAGGGCACGGTATCGCGCCAATTCTTACCCATCAGCAGCAAGCACTGGTACTTACCAATCACACTCCGTATCAAGCCACCCAAGAGGACGTTGCAAATGCTCAACAACACATTGTCAATGTCGTCTATGAAAAGTTTGCCATTCAGTTATCGCGTGAGCCAGTTTGGGTAAACTCTGACGGCTCCATTGGACATCATGAGTATGTGGTCTAAACAATCACGTTCTAAGCGGCTGTGGCGTTATTATTTGCGGTCAGCTGAGCGTATGATGAAGCTATTTCGCATTATTAATGTGACTTTTTTGCTTGGCTCAACGGCTGTCATTTTAGTACTCATCAGTTTATTCACACCGCTATTTTCTCAAGTTATTGTTTATGTATTCACCCTTTTGCCTTTACCTAAAGTGCCCGCCATAGCAAAGCATTCACCGCCTACCGCCTACGTGGTCTTAGGTGGGGGGCTCACCAATGATCGTAACAATCAAACCATCCTCAATCCCTATAGTCTCAATCGCGCTCGTACTGCTGCTAGCGCATATCACGACTTACCATTGCCTATTGTACTGAGCGGTGCCGAAGCGCCGTGGTTAGGTCAATGGCTGATCGAGCATGGTATCGATGGCCTAATCAGCGAAAACGCCAGCATGAATACCTGTGAAAATGCACGTTTTACCGCCAAACGTATTCCGCTGCATCACGTTTATCTTATTACCGATAGCTACCACATGGCGCGTGCCCGCCGACAGTTTGCCTTAAACGGTATCAATAGCACACCGCTTAATGCCCCCCTACCCGTTAACCGTGACTGGATGAAACCTGCGCAAAACTTAAGTCATTCACGACGGGCCGTTTATGAAATCGCCGCCTATTTGCGTGATGTGATACGTCCGCAGGTAGACTGTCGTCATGCCAAAGACATGACGACACAGCAGTTGTTGACCCCAAGAGGCAATGTACCAAAAACACCTGACGAATAGGATTCAATGTCACTTTAAAGGGTGTTTTACCATTTTCTGTTGGCTTAGTTTTTTCGTACAAGCCGTTATTACAATTGCAATGGGTGTATAATAATAAAAGAAATTGCTATTTAAGAGAGTGACCATGCTCAGTATATTTTTATTAATCCCATTGAGTCTCATGCTTTTTGTGGTTGCCATTTGGGCAGTAAGGTACGCGGTAAAGTCAAACCAATTTGAAGATTTAGACAATGCATCACAGCGTATTATTTTGGATGACCGTCAAGAGCGTCGGCAAACCATGCAAGCTCACGAGTCATCCAGCCCCACTCCGCCGACTGACCGTACATCTGTACATGACAAACCTAGTCTGACAGTGACCCATACTGACACAGAAGCCGGCAGTCATTCTAGTATAGATAAAAACTCATAAACCTAACCTTGAGTTAACTGACCGGGTTTAATTTTCTGACAATACTTTTTATGAAGTGTGAACGATATAACAAGGTTCGCTTTTTTAGGAGACGCGCCCTATGACCACAGCTTTACTCGTTGCGGCATTATTGATGGGTTTTTTTGGTTCGCCCCATTGTTTAGGAATGTGCGGTGGTCTTGTGACAGCATTTGGCTTGTCGATGAAAGACGTCAGTCCAGCCAAGCGCCGTGCGCTTGTTATGACTTATCATTTAGGCCGTTTGACCAGTTACGCATTTTTGGGCTTAATCGCAGGGCTTATTGGCATCACTGTGCTAGAACCGTTAATGAAAGGCAACAGCACACCGCGCATTTTGTTGGGGTTGGTGTTGGTGTTTGTCGGCATGACTATGCTTGGCGCACCATTTTTAAATAAGCTTGAGCGTTTTGGTATGCGCTTTTGGCAATATCTTAGTCCCCTTCGGCAAAAAGTATTTCCACTAAACACATTCCCACGCGCCTTAACGGCGGGCTTATTGTGGGGATTTTTGCCTTGTGGTTTGGTTTATGGCGCATTACTTATCGCCGTGGTCGCTCATAACCCATTAAGTGGGGCGGCGCTCATGTTTGTCTTTGGCCTCGGCACAGTGCCGATGTTGGTTGCCACGCATGAAACTGTGGGCTGGTTACGGGACAAAATTGGACGTTTTCGCCTCAGGCAGCTTAACGGCTCGGTGATGGTGCTGTCTGGTTTGGCGGTTGTATTTGTGCCCATAGCAATGTCTAGTATGCATGGCGGACACAGCGGTGGCCATGCTCAGATGGAGCATAGCAGCCATTCTGCTATGGTGTCTGACGCAGATACTGCACCCTCTCATGATATGAGCCAAATGAGTCACAATATAACACCAAAGATGGATCATAGCATGCATGATATGAACGATAGCCCAGCCTCCATGCATCATTCCCAATAACTTTTATGCACGCTCTTCATAAGCCTTTTCTCTTCTGGCAAAGTTAAAAAAAGCGCTTCATACAGTTTTGAATATGAAGCGCTTTTTTGTAAAGTAATATTCAGTTTACAGCAACTACTCCTGCCACTGCTCAAGCGTAAACTTGGTATCTAAATGTTTCTCTAACGCAGGCACATTAAAAGCATCGTCTTCACTAACGAAACTAATGCTAATACCAGTCTGCCCAGCACGGCCCGTACGGCCGATACGGTGTACGTAATCATCTGGCTGATCAGGCAAGGTGTAATTAACCACATGACTGATATCATCGACATGAATGCCGCGACCGGCTACATCTGTCGCTACCAAGATAGAGGCATGACCATCTTTAAAACGCTGTAAGTATTTTTCACGTTTTTGTTGAATAACATCACCTGATAGCATAACAATCTTGTGGGCTTGACGTAGCTTGTGATAAAGCCGCTTTACTTGATCCTTACGATTGGCAAAGACTATTACTTTCTCCACGGCGGTATCACTAATAATACGCTCTAAGGCTGCTAATTTTTGGTCTTCTGTTAATAAGTAAAAGTGTTGGTCCACCAAATCACTGGTTTTATGCTCAGGCTCAATTTCGACAAACTGTGGCTCATGTAACCAGCGGTAGGCCAGATTCATCACATCTTGGTTAAAGGTGGCAGAAAACAGGAGACTTTGGCGATCGGTATTGGCTGGCATTCGGCCTACCAAGCGCTTGATGTCTGGAATAAAACCCATATCAAGCATGCGATCAGCTTCATCCAGCACCAGTACTTCTACTCGATCTAGATAGACCATACCTTTATTGGCAAGATCAATCAGACGACCTGGTGTCGCCACTAAAATATCGACATATTGGCGCTCAAGCTCATGCTGCTGTGTTTCATAATTGGTACCACCCATGATACAGACGCTATGTAAGGAGGTATATTTGGTCAGTGCCACACAGTCATCAAAGATCTGTTGGGCAAGCTCACGGGTGGGGGCCATAACCACGGCACGTGGCTCACCTAAATACCGCGCTTCATCAGCGGTAAAAGGACGCTTAAGTAAAGCTTCCATAATCGTCAGTAAAAACGTTGCTGTCTTACCAGTACCTGTTTGTGCTTGGCCGATAGCGTCTTGATTTGCCAATGTATGGGGTAGTATTTGTGCTTGAATAGGGGTCAATTCAGTAAAACCCAGATCATTTACACCCCGTAAGGTCGGTTCTGACAATGGCAAATCAGTAAACGTCGTAAAATTACTCAAAAAAATTTCCTTTTAAATTAGCTGTTTGATCGTTATTAATCGTGAATAGATGTTTGAGAAGCCAGCCTTAGAACAGCGGCAGCGGTATAAAATCTGTATACCGCTAGCAAATCCATGAGCATAAAAAAAGCCAAGCCTAACATCTGATCCTACCAAACATGCTGGTTTATATCCAACATAGGTAAGATAAGACGGGCTTGACTCAGTAGTATATCAGGAGTGTATACAGACATTGTAGCTAAACCGCTCTAATGCCTAGATAGCTTACTCTTCTATTTTTCTGACTTCTTCAGCTTGCAGGCCTTTATCGCCCTCTACTACGCTGAACTCAACTTTTTCGCCATCTTTTAAAGAGCGATAGCCATCACCTTGAATCGCACGGAAATGGACGAAAATATCTTCTCCGCTATCACGTTGAATGAAACCAAAACCTTTTGAGTCATTAAACCACTTAACGATACCTTGCTCACGAGCTGACATAATATTACTTCCTAAAAAAGTCCGCTTAGTCCCAAATTCCTTTGCAACATTGCATATAAACGGGATCTAAGATTATGAAATCAAAAACTTAAGAGTACTACCTTAATAACCATCACTGACACAGCGCGTTTATAGTAGAGAACTGTTTTTACAAATCAATCAGTGTCTTTTCTATTAGCTTGCCATAGTAAGTGTCTTTTCTATTAGCTTGCCATAGTAATAGTAACAAACATGTAATAACTATTACGTAAAAAATATCATAGCACGGGTTTTTAGCAACATAAAGAGTTTTAACATCGTTTTTTGCCCTTAGGTTGATTTTTCATGTAATTTTTTTATAACCTATCCAGCAAGCTGTTATCATAAAGGGATAAATTCGATTAGATGGCTCGATGAGACAGCTCAGGTAGTTAGCTCAGTTAGCTCAAATAGTTAACTCGGTTAGCTCGGTTAGATAGTACCGTGACTTTTTCTATAGCGCGTCGCCCTTGCCACAAATGATAAACCACCCCTATCGTTTAATAACTGTAGAGACCATTATGACGTCCCCTTCTCCGTCCCCATCACCCGTAAAACCTGCCAATGAAAACATTGATAAAACACTCACACACAAGCTGTTGCTGGTGAATGGCGTCAATCTAAATTTACTGGGTAAACGTGAGCCGGACATCTATGGTCATACCACATTGGCAGACATTGAAAAGCGTCTAATAGCACGGGCTGCACAGTATGGCATTGAGTTGATCTGCGTGCAGTCAAATCATGAAGGCAAGCTGGTTGATGAAATCCAACATCATGGACTGCTCGCGGATAAGGCAGCGCAAGTAGATGCCATTATTATTAATCCTGCCGCTTTCACTCATACCTCGGTTGCTCTACGCGATGCCCTTTTGGCGACACAAAAACCCTTTATAGAAGTACATTTATCCAATGTTCATGCGCGTGAGTCTTTTCGTCAGCACTCTTATTTAAGCGATGTTGCTGTCGGGGTGATTTGTGGTTTGGGACATTTAGGGTATCAAATGGCATTGACGTATTGGCTGGACAATCTCTATTCTATAACGCTTGAGGACTAACCTTAGACGGTGCTTTTTTGGCTAATGGTTTTGAACATTATTTTTAAGCACGAGTGAGAAACAATAGAAAAAGGCATAAGCTATAGTGAGTTGCAGATAAAAACAGCACATTAGTTAAACAGCAATCGTTTGAATAAAATACTAAAATTACAGCTGAGCAAATAACCTCCCCCTTATATGGTGATATGAATGGCAAAAACGTCTGGAAAGCGCTTCATGAAACTCGCTGGCATGACAGCAAGTATTGCCGGCAAAGCAGCTAAAAACTCATTTAAGCATCTCTCAAGTGACGAAGAAAAACGCTTACAAGCGCGCTCTGAGCTGATGCAAGATGTAGGTGTTCAGATAGCCGAGACACTAGGTGAGATGAAAGGGGCTGTGATGAAAGTGGGACAAATTGCCTCGCAATATAAAGATGTGTTTCCACCTGAAGTCGCAACGGCGTTAGAAAAGCTACAAAAAGATGCGCCGCCCATGCCATACACGCAGATACGTGCGCAAATCGAACGTGAGCTGAAAGCGCCTGTGGCAGAGTTGTTCAGCGAGTTTGAAGAAACCCCATTTGCCGCCGCTTCTATTGGGCAAGTGCATAAAGCTGTGTTACTAACTGGACAAAAAGTAGTGGTAAAAGTCCAGTACCCCGATGTCGATGAAAACTGTGATAGTGACCTTAAACAAGTGCGTATGGCTTTGAAAATCGCTGGTGTACTTAACATGAGCAAACAGTTGCAAGCGCAACTGTTTAACGAAATTCGCCAAAGTTTACACGATGAGCTCGACTATATTAAAGAAGCGCACAACTTACGCGTGTTTGGTGCTTTTCATGCAGAGGACGAAAGGCTTGTCATTCCAAAAGTTGTCAGCAGCCACTCTTCTAAGCGGGTTTTAACACTCACAGAGGAGATGGGAGAGCCGCTGTCAGTTGCGGCGACGTGGGACAATGATATCAAGCAAAAAATAGCCAAGCGCTTGTTTCATTTTACCGCAGGACAGCTGTTTGGCTTGTACCGTATGCACTGTGACCCCCATCCCGGTAATTTTGCCTTTCGCAAGGATGGCAGCGTAGTCGCTTATGATTTCGGTGGTATACGTAGTTACAGTGATAGCGAAGTTCAATTGTTTCGTCGTTTTGCAAAGCACGCCATCAAAGGCGATGTGACCGCGCTTGAGCAAGACCTAATTGCCCTAGATATTCGCCGTGATGATGATAAAAATATACCGGGGGAATTTTATGAAAAATGGCTATCCATTGGTCTAAAACCACTGTCTATTAAACCCTATCAAGACGGTGCTTTTGATTTTGGTCGTAGTCAAATACATCATGAAGTCATTGCACAAATGCGCACATCTTTAAAATATTTTGGTCAGTTTCAGCCTTCTGCAACCACCATGATGCTAGATCGCACCATATCAGGACAATACTGGAATTTGGTCAATCTGGGCGTTGAGATTGACCTATCTCCTCTGGTTGATGAATATATTGACGTGTAAAAATAGGCAGCTATGCAGAAAAGTGGCTGTCTATGCTATTAGACGTGTAAGGCATGTCCACAGCGATCACAAAACTCCGCTCCCACTGCATGACCAAACTTACCACAGTTTGGACAAGTGACTGGGTTAAGCTGGGGGCGCATATTACGCGTCAACTCTGAGGTAAAAATTCCTGTTGGTACCGCGATGACTGCATAACCTGTAATCATGACCATCGTTGCAATGGCTTGCCCTAGCGGCGTTTTTGGTGAAATATCTCCATAGCCTACGGTGGTCAAAGTCACAACCGCCCAATAAATAGAAATTGGAATACTGGTAAAGCCGTTTTCAGGCCCCTCCACCACATAGACGATTGAGCCATAAATAGTCACTAAAAGTACCAGCGATAAGAAAAACACGGTTATCTTTTGCTGGCTGGTTCTCAGGGCAGACGCTAAAAAACCGGCTTGCTGCATGTAAGCTTTGAGCTTTAGTACTCGAAACACTCGTAAGAGACGCAGAATACGTATGACAATAAGATACTGCACGCCGCCAAATATAAGGCTTAAATAACTGGGTAATATAGATAGCAGATCTACGACACCAAAAAAACTAAAAACATAACGGAAGCGATTGGGCGCTGAAAACAACCTTAACAAATACTCAAGCGTAAACAAAATAGTAAAAAACCATTCTGCATAAAAAAATATCGTTCCATACTGCAAACGCACAAACAACACGCTATCTAGCATGACCACACCAACGCTGGTCAAAATCGCAATCAATAACACAATATCAAAGAGCTTACCCAAACGGGTGTCTGTACCTTCAATAATGATATGAATACGGTTACGCAAGTGTGTGATGGCTTCAGTATTGGGTTGCTTCATAGAGTCGGTAACTTTATAAAATCAATGGCTTGATAGCATCCAATGACTTAAAATGTGATGGATAAGGACAAGTTAGTTAAAATACACCAAACTGGTTTATAATATTGCTCACTTATGACAGTAAAAACAATCTATAAGTTGCCACAGTGTAGCAAAAAAGCACTCTCAACAACATACAAATCGTTAACGTGTGGGTAGCTCTATTACCTTGATGAGACAGAGTAATCATATTATAAAAATACCTGCACAGGCACTAAAGAGTGTTATTAACGTTTTTTTAAGCATAAAATAGTACGCAAAAATTAAGGATGTTATATGGCAGGCCATTCAAAATGGGCAAATATTAAACACCGTAAAGCCCGTCAAGATGCGGTAAAAGGCAAAGTATTTACCAAGATTATTCGTGAAATTGTTTCTGCTGCCAAGCAAGGTGATCCTGATCCGGATAAAAACCCACGCTTACGTGCCGTCATTGAAAAAGCACTGTCAGTCAATATGACCCGAGACACGATCAATCGGGCAGTCGATCGCGGTACAGGTGGCGGCGATACTGAAAACATGGATGAGATCAGCTACGAAGGCTACGGTATCGGAGGCGTCGCCGTACTGGTCGAAACCATGACCGACAATGTCAATCGCACCGTCAGCGAAGTGCGTCATGCCTTTACGAAGTACGACGGTAACCTTGGTACCTCAGGCTCGGTTGCTTATTTATTCAATAAGCGCGGTGAAATCACCTTTAACGATGTGAGCCTAGAAGATGAAGTCATGTTGGTAGCACTAGATGCAGGCGCTCTTGATATCGAAAACGATGGCGAAAGCTTACTTGTCATTACTGAATGGGAAAATTTTGGTCAAGTCAAAGATGCTCTGAACGCTGCAGGCCTTGTTTCTGACAATGCTGAAGTGACCATGTCGCCATCAACCACGGCTGAAATAGACAATGTTGATGATGCCGAAAAAGTCATGAAAATGATTGACATGCTAGAGGATATTGACGATGTACAAGAGGTTTATAGCAATGTAAACTTCTCGTCTGACGTGATGGCTCAGCTCGAACAGTAATTTTTTGAGTTATTCAAACGGAAAAGACCAAACATTTTCAGCGTTTGGTCTTTTTTATGTGCTAGCGCCGCCAGACATGCCAGCGCATCAATATCAGCATCAAGCACAGACAAACTCTTTAGCAATAATCCGCCAAGCGCTTCCTGCTCGCTCTTTAGAGTCACTGTCTTTTAGACTAGGGTCTGTACTCTGCGCCTTCAAGCGCTAGCAAATACTCTTTCTTGTCCAGTCCTCCGGTATAGCCGCCAAGCTTCCCATCACTACTAATGACCCGGTGACAAGGAATAATAACGCTAAAGGGGTTTTTACTATTGGCCTGTGCTACAGCGCGAAAGCCTTTGGGACTACCAACACGCTGAGCAAGCGTGGCATAACTGATGGTCTGGCCAAAACCAATACCTTGTAGGGCGTGCCAGACTCTTCGCTGAAAGTCCGTTCCCAAACTTATATCTATGGGCAAGTCAAAATCACAGCGCAGGCCTTGTATATACTGCTGTATCTGATGGATACACGTCAACAGTAATTGCTGTTCACTATTGCTAGCGTCTAATGCCTCTGCCGCTACAAACGCCACATGATTACTATCAAACTTATAGTGCTTCGCCAGTGCATTCAGTGTAATTTTGTCTTGCCAATGCTCATCTATTTCTAGCCAATTACACCAAACAAGCTTTGTGGTATTGTCTATCGTGTGGCTTGCCAACAATAAAGCGGCGTTAGGAGATGACAAGTCATCATAAACGACATCGGACAGTTCAATACTGGTAATAATCATATGCTGACTCCTTTCATACTATCTGTCCTCTCATACTGTCTGGTTGCTGACAGGCTTTTAATTATTCTTTATCGTCTGTCTCAAACAGGGCGGCTACAAACTGTTTTGGACTAAAGGCACGCAAATCATCAATGGACTCGCCAACGCCAATATAGCGAATAGGCACGTCAGTCGTTTCGGCAATATTAAAGACCACACCACCTTTAGCAGTGCCATCTAGTTTAGTGATAGTAATACCGGTCAATGGTACCACTTTATTAAACAATTCTACTTGGTTAATGGCATTTTGTCCCGTGCCAGCATCGAGCACAATCATACCTTCATGCGGTGCGCTTGGATCTGCTTTACGCATGACGCGTACTACTTTTTCCAGCTCAGCCATTAAATGAGTCTTGTTTTGCAAACGTCCAGCGGTATCCGCTATGAGCACATCGATATTTTTTGCTTTGGCCGATTGCATCGCATCAAAGATGACAGAGGCACTATCAGAACCATGACCTTGTGCCACCACTGGAATGTCATTGCGCTCCCCCCAAATCTGTAGCTGCTCAGTGGCTGCTGCTCGAAACGTATCACCGGCCGCCAGCATGACTGACTTACCCTCACCCTGCAAACGCTTAGCAAGCTTACCAATCGTTGTGGTTTTGCCCACACCATTGACGCCCACCACCAAGATTACAAAAGGCTTTTTACTGGCATCAATGAGCAGAGGCGCAACTTTTGGCGTTAAGATATCGACCAGCTCACTTTGTAAAGCCTTGTACAATGAATGGGCATAAATCAAATCACCACGGGCGGTCTGCTCGGTCAGACTCTTAATGATACGGTTGGTCGCATTGACACCAATATCAGCAACCAGCAACTGATCTTCAACTTCCTCTAACAGCTCATCATCGATCTCTTTGCCACCGATGAGGATACTGACCATACCTTCGGCCAAATTCTTACGTGACTTACTCAGTCCCGTCTTCATACGATTAAACCAGCTGCCTTTTTTCTCACTCCCTTGCGTCTCTTGCAATTCGGTGGTTGCTTGTTGCTGATTTACTTTTGGCGCGCTGCTGCTAACAGGACTGACACTTGGGCTATCACCCAACTGCTCTTGCAATGGCATGGTTGGGACGGTCGACGCAGTATTCGTCTTAGTGGCAGCCACTTTTTCTTTGGCAGTTGAAAAACTTTCAGAAGCACCTTTAGGAACATGGTGCTCTTCTGTCATCACAATTGGCGTGGCCAAAGCGACATTTTCTTCTTCATGGTTTGCGTTGTTTGGATTTGCTGTACTGTCTTTTTTTGGCTTGTCACTCTCAGTATGGGGTACCTGCTTTGATTCAACTTTCTCAGTCTCATCGATGATAGGCACAGATTGCGCCGGCAGACTGGGTAAGGTAATATCATCGTCATCCAAGTCATCAAGACCATCGTCAAGATTGATGACCACACGATTGCTATTATTGGGGTTATTCATAAGCGTGCCCTAAAAGTTATCACTCGTTAATTATTTGTTTATTGGCAATGGTTTGATATACCGTGACGTACTTGCCAACTATATGACCATTTATTTTTGGCTTAGTTTACCATAGTTAGAGTGGGGCTCAGCCCTTACCATCATAGACTATCATCAAAATTTACAAGTTTAAAAGGCGATACAGGGGTTTAAGAAAGTTTGCCTTAAGGTTTTGACACAAAACTCTGACCTTCTACTCGCCTAACTTCGCCTACCCTACCAAAACCGCGAAAGAGGACGCCACCCTACATTAGGGTGGCGCTGAATTTCGCCTAG
>NZ_DFBY01000031.1:0-45065 GCF_002366815.1 Psychrobacter sp. UBA3068
CAAGTTTTGGGGGTCAGTTCACATTCATCATTGAGTGGCGGGGCTTTTTTGTGGCTAACAGTAGGTAAACGCTAACGGGTTTTTATAACCTCTGACCCTCTGTTTTGCTGTTGAGCTAACTGTCTAGATACAGCTTTAAAGGGGTAGAGGGCAAAAAGGTTTTCTGCTCATGGATTGACTGATCACGGCTCAGCGATAGTGCGCCTTTAGCCAGCAACAAAATCGTCCAAGGTAGCAGTTGATGTTCAAGCTTTTGCACGCGTGTTTTTAGGCTATCAGCAGTCTCTTTTTGATTGATTTCTAATAGCCCTTGCGTCAAAACAGTGCCAGCATCAAGCTCAGCGGTAACAACATGAACACTACAGCCATGATGACGCTCACCTGCCTGTATGGCGCGTTGATGGGTATCAAGACCTTTATAAGCAGGCAGCAGGGAGGGATGTAAATTAATCATCGGTGCTGGCGCGTTCTCAATAAATGAGGCACTCAATACCCGCATAAAGCCCGCTAAGACAATAAGGTCTGGTTGCCATGCTATAAACTGATCACTAGCATGGCGCTCAAAAGTTTTGATCCCCATGCGTTTGCCGTTAGCAACGTGTGACAGGGTGACCACTGGAATAGAGGCGGCATTAGCACGTGTGATGGCATAGGCATCCTCACGATTGCTAATGACACCTACGATCTCAATCGGTAGCGCACCTGCTTGCATGGCATCAATCAACACTTGCAGGTTGCTACCACTACCTGATACCAAAACGACAATTCTTAATGGTTTGGTAGTGGAGGTAGTGGGTTCAGTTGGCTTGGTTTCAATTGATACAGTAGCAACGGACATTAACGGTACACCACGGCATCCGCCTGATCATTAGTGCTGCGTTTGACCATTTCACCCAGCTGCCACGCCTTTTCACCCGCGTCGTTTAACGTGTTGATGGCCGCTTCTGCTTTGTCTTTAGGAACGACGATAACAAAACCGACACCACAGTTAAAGGTGCGGTACATCTCGTTTTGGGCGATATTGCCTTGCGTTTGCAACCACGTGAACAGCTCTGAGAACTGCCAGCTATTGGTGTCGATACTGGCGGCTAAGTTTTCTGGCAATACACGAGGTAGATTATCGGTCAAGCCACCACCAGTAATGTGTGACATGGCATGTAAGGCTGAGCTACCAAGGGTATCTTGTAAGGCTTTAATGGCTTTGACATAGATGCGAGTCGGCGCCATCAAGGCGTCTTGAATAGGTTGTCCGTCGAGCTGCTCATCACTGCTAGTGACATCAACACCGCTGACTTCAATGACTTTTCGAACCAGTGAATAACCGTTAGAGTGTGCACCACTTGAGGCAAGGGCGATCAGTACATCGCCTTCTGCGACATTTTCACCCGTGATAACCTCACTTTCTTCTACCACGCCCACGCAGAATCCCGCCAAATCGTAATCATCATCTTGATACATGCCTGGCATCTCGGCTGTTTCGCCGCCGATAAGCGCACAGTTTGACAGCTTACAACCTTCGCCAATACCAGTGACGACAGTCGCTGCCGTATCGATATCGAGTTTGCCTGTCGCATAATAATCTAAAAAGAACAATGGCTCTGCACCGCAAACCAATAGATCATTGACACACATGGCGACCAAATCAATACCGATAGTGTCATGTCGATTCAGTTGTAACGCCAGCTTGAGCTTAGTACCCACACCATCAGTTCCTGAAACCAATAAAGGTGAGGTGTAACCTGTCGGAATACGACAAAGCGCCCCAAAGCCGCCAAGTCCACCCACAACCTCAGGACGAGAGGTGGCTTTTGCCACTGATTTAATACGTTGAACCAACGCATCGCCAGCATCAATATCAACGCCAGCATCTTTGTAGCTTAAAGAAGGCTTATTACTCATGGTCATCTCACAAATTTGTAGGGAATGAAGGTCAGTCAGTAGAAAAGCGAGTCGGTCGTGTTAATTCTGCAGATAGTGCGCGCATTATACCCAAAAATGGCACCCACTCGCAAAACAACTTGCCAATATTTGATGAAGATTTGCGGTAAGTACTCAACAAAAAGTTAAGCAACAAAAAAATGACTGATTTTTTGTTGGACTCTGCGATAATGAAACACTAAATTTACGGTCAATAACGGTTCGTTGTCGGGCAGTCGTCACTGTATAGGCATTGTGCAAACAGACACCCAGACCGTACTCACACTCCTGTTTTAACTCAGCCTAATCATAGGATTTCTTATTATGATAAACCAACCAATAGATCCCTTTTTTCGGCGTTTATTTATTGTCGTTGGTTTGGCGGTGGCGGTTTTTTTGCTGTACTTGATGATACCAGTCATTGTACCGTTTGTTTTTGCATTCGTACTCGCTTATTTGTTCAATCCGCTGGTTAAACGCTTGTCGAGGTACCTTAAGCGCTGGGTGGCGATTATCATTGTTTACTCTACCATCACTTTGGGCATGGCGTTGCTCTTATGGTGGCTGATACCAACATTGTGGCATCAGTTGCAAGCAGCGTGGGAGTACTTGCCAAAAGTGTTAAATTGGTACAATCAAGTGATACGTGAGTGGGTCGTTAATAACAGTCGCATTAATCTACCAGTGCTAGAGGCCAAAGCGTTTTCTGATACCTTGGTAGATTACATGCAAACGAATTACAAGTTTGCAGATGCCAGTACCATGATGAGCCAAATCATTGCCTCGAGTATGAACTTTATCAACAATGCCGGACTCATTGTGTTGGTACCGATTCTGACTTTTTATTTTTTATTCAATTGGGATCAGCGTTTGCAAACATGGAAGATGTCGATTCCTGCGCCTTACTGTAAACAAGTTGTCAATATTGCCCAAGAGTGTGATCGTGCGCTGATGGCTTTTATTAAAGGTCAGTTGTTGGTGATGGTATTACTGGGGGCCATTTATGCGATACAGCTTCAGCTTATCGGACTTGAGCTTGGGCTTATCATTGGTATGGCTGCAGGTATCGCCAGCTTTGTGCCTTATTTAGGCTTTGGTATTGGCTTTGTCGCTGCAATCATCGCTTGTCTGTTTCAGTTTGGGTTAGATTGGACGTATTTGTCACTGATCGTTGGGGCGTTTTTGGTGGGACAAGCAGCGGAAGGCTATGTTCTGCAGCCACTACTGTTGGGCGATAAAATTGGCCTATCACCGCTGTGGGTTATCTTTGCGGTGTTAGCAGGCGCAAGCTTGTTAGGTTTTGTTGGTATGCTGATTGCGCTGCCTGTCTCTGCTGTGCTTAACGTATTGTTCCGCCACTTGTACGCTTATTATCGCTCAACTGATTTTTATAAAGGCCGTAAACAACTGGTTTTATTTGAAAAGTAATAAGCGATTTGTTTTGAAATCAATAGCGTAGTGAGAAAACCACAGATAAGTGTCAGTCAGCCCCATAGGGTTTAATAAAGCTTAGTCAGTAAAAGACTTGTCAGTCATTTTGCAAATATGTTATATATAGGCGCAGTGTTAATAGCATGAGTTGTTATTGGGTAAGCTCTTTACAAGCCTTGTTTTGATAAAGCAATTTTCTGATTTATGCAGGGTGGCAGGTCGCATGTGAACGCCGTAAGTTTGCACCCAGTAGTGTCAGAGTGGTACCACGAAAGCTATTAATAATTTATCCTTTTTTATATTGCATTACGCAACACGAGTTGATGATTCATGGCAGAAGCACAGCTAAGTCTCAATCTGGACATAAAGCATGATGCAAGTTTAAGCGACTTTGCCGGTCCTGGTTGGATGTCGATTATTGATGCAGTTCGGCAGCTACATGTCGGTCTGATTGGTCAGTTGTATCTGTTTGGCAGTCCTGCTACTGGTAAGTCACACTTACTATCCGCTATTTGTGAGTCCTTTATTGAGATGGACAAGTCGGCAATTTGTTTGTCCTTGAATGAGCTGATTCATACCGATGTTCACGTACTTTCCTCTTTAGAGAACTTTGATCTGATAGCAATTGATGATTTAGAGGTGCTTGAGCAAAGTAGCCAGTGGCAAGAGGCTTTATTTCATCTCATCAATCGCAGTCGTGAAGGGCAGCGTCAGTTACTGTTTGCCGCCAATAAGCCTGCTGGTGAGTTACCCTTTCAGCTAAGAGACTTGCTGACCCGTCTGGCACAAGCCCCAACGTTTAAAGTACCAAATGGTCATGACTTAGCTGATCGACAGGCGCTGCTGCAGTCTATTTTGCGCCGACGTGGTTGGCAGTTTGATGATCGCATTATTGATCATTTGCTCACTGAGGGGCCGCATCGTATCGGGGCAATGATGGACGTGCTTAACTACATTCAGCCGATGTTCTCTAACCTTGGTCGCAGTAATATCTCTAAAGCCGTTATCAGTGATGCGTTACGTACTATTGATGAGCAGACACTGGCGGCAGAGCTGGCTGATATTGCGCAAGAGACGCAGGGAGACAACGACACAGTGGATCAAGACCAGCACACGATGCCTCTCGATTTTTAGCATTAAGAATACAAATTTTTCTATCCAAAACGCTTTTACTATTAATGGAATAAACTATGAAATCAAACGCTTCTTTGCTAAAAAAAATGGCCATCAGCACGTTGCTTATGGGCGCCGCCTCTATTCCTATGCTGTCACAGGCAGCTGTCACCTTATTGGTTGATGACCATATAAAAGTAACCGCCATTAATGGGCAAGAAGTCCAGCAAAGTGCGTTCCAACCACTGATGAAGGAGTTTACGCTTCAGCCTGGTCAACACGCTATTACTGCTAAATATGATCGTTTATATAACTTGCGCCGTGACGAACATGACTATTTGCGCTCAGGTAATGTGAGTGTCACGGCAGACTTGGCTGACAATCAAACCTATCGTCTAACCCTGCTCAATCAGCCAGAAAAATATGAAGCGGCTAAAGAGTATGCTGAGCGTCCAACGCTGGCTGTGCAACAGGGCAACACGGTCATCGCAAGACAGCAAGGTATGATAGGCAATCAAGGTGGATTACTGTCAGGACTGGGTAAGGCGTTAGGTGGCGTGTTTGGGGGCGCAGGTGACGCTGAACTACAAAATCAGCGTGCGATAGCAGCGCTAGGTCAACCAGCTGGCACGTCGCAAAGCAAGGTCAATACTAGTACAAGCGTTAGTCAGCAAACCACAACCGCCGCGTCCTCGACCAGTACTCTGGACCAATTTATGCAAATCTGGCTACAAGCCACACCTGCTGAGCGTGAGAAAATGCGCCAATGGATGCAAAAATAAACCGTTATCTTTAATAACATCCAAAGCAAAAAAAGCACCTATTTAGGTGCTTTTTTCTGGTTAAATGTCAGTATTCTTAAGAGATTTTATCACCGTTAGGACTAACCTAAAAAGGCGTTATACATCCAAACCAGCTTCTCTTGCTGTTGTACGTACTCGTCAGCCAGATCGGCTGTCCCTTGATCTTCGGCTTTTTCTGCTAGTGCTGATACATCACGTTGTTCTTCGATCAATGCTTGCAAGCCTGTGACAACGCCGTTGACACACGTGCTGCCGTCTTTTACATTTTTATCTTCTTGAATGCTAGTATGCTGAGCAAAGTCGCTATAAGCATGAAGTGGTGTACCACCTAGCGTTAAAATACGTTCTGCGATTTCGTCAATTTGTAGCTGTAGGTCGGTATAGAGCTCTTCAAACTTAGGATGGAGCGAAAAGAAATGCTCGCCTTTGACGTTCCAGTGGTAACCACGCACGTTGATATAGAACATGTGGTAGCTTGATAACAGACTATTAAGCTTAGCAATAACTTCGCTCATGTCGGCTTTTTCTAGACCAATTTGGTTAGTCGCATTATTAGTATTACTCATAATATTATCCTTATAGTGTGAGTGTTGGTATAAAAAGTTTAAAGAAGGTTAGAAGTGTAGCAACTCGCGTGCATCATTGCTACGCTCATTCATATATTAACGCTTTTTAGCGCTAAAAAGTAACCGTATAAAGATCACCTTAGTCACCTGTGCTAAGCGTTTACCATCCAACCTTTCTTCTGATGCTTATTATCATAACAAAACACTGTCTATAAGTTAAATTAGATAAATACAACGATATGATTGGTTGTGCAAATTGCAGAACATCACCCCTTTGCCGCCCTCTAGTGCGTGAGGGGCAAAGAGGTTTTGGATACTCTATGCAGGCGGCTGCAAGTTTTCAGGGTTTAAACCTTTAACTGGCACCACTTCCTGCAAATGCTGACGTACGGTGTCGATTGGGAACTTCTGTGCTTGCAAGCGTTTGGGCACGATTTGGCTGCCTTGCTGACCTTTCATCTCAAACATCATAAAGATGTAGTCGTCTGTCTCATCCCAGCTTTTGATGGACGTCCATGGGATCACCGCTTGCTGGGTCGCGCCTGCACGCATCTGCATGCCCCGCATTTGCGAGTTCTTCATAAGATCAGGCTGATTGCTTGGCATTGCCATGACTAAGCCATGCTTTTGTACGCCCAATTTCATTTGACGCATTTCATCTGGCATTTCTTGATCGGCCACTTGTTTTTCAAACTCTCTTTTGACATACCACTTAAAACCAAGGGTGCGGGCCAGCAGATAGATCACAACACCAACCAGCATCAACCAAAAAATAATGGTTGAATAGCCTGTGACAAAGACCAACCCTGCGATCGCTAAAAACACGACTACCGCCATAATGATCCATTCTTTCATCTTGATGCTTTTTAGACCAAAAGATGGGCTGGCACTGGCAAATAGCTCATATTGTGCTTGATGAAATTCAGCCTCGGTTAGATTTAAGGCAACAGGTTGTAGGGTGTAGGGGTACAGGGCCATAAAGGTTTCTCAAATACGTGTATTAAAAGCGTTGGGTTTAAATCGCCAAATGAAAGCAGCGACGCCACACTTGGCTAGAAGTGGAAGAATGGTATGCGCTTATCTTACCGAAAAGTACTCTTAAATGAAACATATAAGCAAGCTGGTTCACGGTTAGACGCTATATTAGTGCTTCCAATATAGAGGGTTGCGGCTTATTAGGTAAGTTAAGCATCAAAGCATAGGGTTGCAGCCTCAGAGAAATGGATGAAAACCCAGTCAAAAACAGTCAAAACATGGTCAAATCTGCTGGGTCTTGGTATTATAGCGGCTACAAGATATATTGGTAAAAACGGGGCATCACAGCCCGTTACCAGCAAGCTAGTTATAACGGTAAGCTAGCCGACTATTATATTAATAAGACTTTTTAACCTTTTACTCACTTTTAGCGTTACAGGCAACTACTATGATTGATCCGAAACTCTTACGCGGCGATTTAAGCGATTTACAACAGCAGCTGGCCACTCGTGGTTATGCGCTGGATATGGCGTTCTGGCAGACGATTGAAAACGAGCGGAAATCACTACAAATCAAGACCGAGGAGTTGCAATCGCGCCGTAATGCTGGGGCTAAACAAGTGGGCGCCCTAAAAAAATCAGGCGAAGATGCCAGTGAGCTATTGGCTGAGATGCAACGTGTCAGCGGTGAGATTAAGACGGCCGAAGACGAGCTGCGGACCTTGCAAGAACGTATCACGCACGCGGCATTACAGATTCCAAATATCCCAGCGGCAGATGTGCCAGTTGGTAGCTCAGAAGACGATAACGTAGAAGTGCGCAAGTGGGGCACGCCGCGTACGTTTGATTTTGAGATTCAAGATCATACACATATCGGTGAGACGCTTGGTATGCTTGATTTTGAGGCAGCGACCAAGTTGACTGGTAGCCGTTTTAACGTGCTTAGAGGACAGCTTGCACAACTGCATCGCGCACTGATTCAGTTTATGCTGAACACGCATACCATCAAATACGGCTATACCGAGACCTACGTGCCTTATATCGTGAACAGCGATAGCCTAAAAGGCACCGGCCAGTTGCCTAAGTTTGAAGATGACTTGTTTAAATTAACCAATCACACCAATAATGATGAGATGGATTTTTATCTCATTCCGACAGCAGAAGTACCAATGACCAATTTGGTCCGCGGCGAGCGTTTGGATATCAAAGAACTTCCGCTAAAGTTCACCGCGCATACGCCATGTTTCCGTAGTGAAGCGGGCTCACACGGGCGTGATACGCGTGGTCTGATTCGTCAGCATCAGTTTGAAAAAGTTGAAATGGTGAATGTTGCTACCAGCGATCAGTCTGATGAGTTGCTAGAAGCCATGACCGGACAAGCTGAATATATTTTGCAGCAGTTGAACCTGCCGTATCGTACTGTACAACTATGTACTGGCGATATGGGTTTTGCCGCGCAAAAAACCTACGACATCGAAGTGTGGTTGCCGAGCCAAGATATGTACCGTGAAATCTCTAGCTGCTCAAACTGTGGTGACTTCCAAGCACGGCGTATGGGTACGCGTGTCAAAGATGGTAAGCAAACCAGTCTGGCACACACGTTAAATGGCTCAGGTCTAGCAGTCGGGCGTACGTTATTGGCCGTGATGGAAAACCATCAAAACGCCGATGGTAGTATTACCGTTCCAGAAGTGCTGCGTCCGTTTATGGGCGGTGTTGAGCGCATTTCCGCCTAATAAGTTTTCTAATGATGTACCCTGCGGGTCACTCAGGTGACTCGCAGTTTGTGGTTTGATAGTTGCCACTTATCAGTTTTATTGCTCGTTGTTCAATAAAACTGATATAGGTGATTGCTAAATACAAACGGTCTTGTCATCGCATTTTTGGCTTGACGCATAGCAAATATGTTAATATTGCACCTTGATTTTACAGCCTATCTATCGAAGGTGCGGATTGCGCTTTTGATGGGTGATCTTCTGAGTAAACTCTCCTCTTATCTTTATACGATTCATTCGAATATTAGGACACTCTATGCCAGCTCCAATTAGCGAACGTAAACTAGCCAATGCCATCCGTGTACTGTCGTTTGACGCGGTTCAAAAAGCCAACTCTGGACATCCGGGTGCGCCAATGGGTATGGCTGATATTGCCGAAGTTTTGTGGCGCAAATTTTTGAAGCACAATCCAGCTGATCCGAAGTGGCACAACCGCGACCGCTTTGTATTGTCAAATGGTCATGGCTCGATGCTTATTTACTCATTACTGCATTTATCAGGCTATGATGTGAGCGTTGATGATCTAAAAGGCTTTCGCCAACTGCATTCAAAAACCCCAGGCCATCCTGAGCTTGGCTATACGCCAGGTGTTGAAACAACCACTGGTCCACTAGGACAAGGTATTGCTAATGCCGTTGGTTTTGCGATTGCTGAAAAAACCTTAGCCGCACAGTTCAACCGTGACGGTCATAACGTCGTTGATCATCATACCTATGCGTTCTTGGGCGATGGCTGCTTGATGGAAGGTATCAGCCATGAAGTTTGCTCGCTAGCAGGCACCTTAGGTCTTGGCAAGCTGGTATTCTTCTATGATGATAACGGTATCTCAATCGATGGTAATGTCGAAGGTTGGTTTACTGACGATACTGAGGCGCGCTTTGAGTCATACGGCTGGCAAGTCATCAAAGTCGATGGTCATGATACCGATGCCATCACCCAAGCGACTGAGCAAGCGATTGCAGAAACCACTAAGCCAAGCTTGATTATTTGCAAAACCACCATCGGTGCTGGTAGCCCGAACAAACAAGGCCTGGCGGCAAGTCATGGCGCGCCACTTGGTGATGACGAAATCGCCTTGACGCGTGATGCGCTGTCTTGGAAGCATGCCCCATTTGAATTAGATGACGAAATCTACGAAGCGTGGGATGCTAAAGCCAAAGGCGACGTACAACAAAAGAACTGGGATGCGGACTTTGAAGCTTATAAAAAAGCCTATCCAGAACTTGCGTCTGAGCTATTACGCCGCTTAAACGGTGAGTTGCCAGCGGATTTCGCAAGTCAAGCACAAGCCTATATTCAGCAAACTCAAGAAGCGGGCGGCGATGTTGCTAGTCGTAAAGCCAGCCAAAATGCCATCAATAGCTTGCAGCCACTACTACCAGAATTATTGGGCGGCTCAGCGGATCTGGCTGGCTCGAACCTCACGCTATTTAAAGGCGCTAAAGGGATCGAAAAAGACAGCGATGGCAACTATATCTATTATGGCGTACGTGAGTTCGGCATGACTGCGATTGCCAATGGTATCGCACTGCACGGCGGTTTTATCCCTTACGTAGCGACGTTCCTCATGTTTATGGAGTACGCACGCAACGCCGTACGCATGGGCGCACTCATGAAGCAGCGCGTCATTCATGTCTATACGCATGACTCTATCGGTCTGGGTGAAGATGGCCCAACGCATCAGCCAGTTGAGCAATTGACGAGTCTACGTACCACGCCAAACCTACGCACATGGCGTCCTTGTGATGCGACAGAGTCAGCCAGTGCTTGGGTAGAAGCAATCAAGTCTGAAAGCAATCCATCCGCATTGATCTTTAGCCGTCAAAGCTTGCCACATCAAGCCCGTGATAGCGAGCAAGTTGCCAATATCACCAAAGGTGGTTATGTATTGGCAAAAGAGCAGGGCGAGCTACAAGCCATCATCATCGCGACCGGTTCAGAAGTTGGCCTTGCGATGGATGCATACGAAACATTGAGCGCAAATGGTGTTGGCGTCCGTGTGGTGTCTATGCCATGTGCAGAGATTTTCGTTGAGCAAGAGGCGAGCTATCGCGAAGCGGTATTACCTGCCAATATCCGTGCCCGCGTCGCAGTAGAAGCCGCGCATGTGGATTACTGGTATAAGTTCGTTGGTCTAGATGGCAAAGTCATCGGCATGACGACTTATGGTGAGTCTGCCCCTGCAAGCGATTTGTATAAAGAGTTTGGTATCACGACTGATGCTGTGGTTGATGCGGTGAATAGTTTGGTGTAATAAACCTAATTTAGTTAGTATTTAAAAAAAGAGCCACTAGAGAAATCTGGTGGCTTTTTTTTGTATAGCTAATCAATATATTAAGTTGTATTATTGTATAAACTAAATATTTTACTAGGTGTCGTAATGATTAAAGAGCTAATTAAAGATATAAGTTACGATAAAATCTCTTTAGATCAAGCGTTAACCAGAGCTAAGCTAATTGCCTATAAAATTGATAATGAAGAATTTATAAGTTGGATAAGTAGAGAGCTGAATGGATATGATGATTTAGATGTTATTCCTGAATATCGAGAATTACACTGTGACATAGTTGCTAGAGTAGAAAATCCATATAGTGGTACTAGATTGGTTCCTATAGATTTGACTGAATTTGACAGAAGTATTGATGGTAATTTATATAAATTTAATTATACATTAAGTATTTTTGGCGTTGAACAGAACTTAGAAGCTGTGAAGCATTCAAACGAGCAACATGGATATATTGATTTTCCTATTGAGATAGTAAGGGATATAAGTAAGCTTGTTCAGCAAAATAATATATCTGCTGTAAGTAGAAAAATGCAATTTAGTCAGCTACATAATATATTAAGCATAACAAAGCAGAGGCTTTTAGATACATTACTTGAACTAAATAAAGCTTTTCCAGATTTAGAAGATGAATATATGAACGATGATAAAAAAGATACAGCGAGTCAAATTATTACTACGAATATCTATGGCAATAATGCAAGTTCGAATGTTGGAGTTGGCAAGGATTTCACTCAAGGCATTAGCAATAGCTATACGGAAAAAGTAGAGCAAGTACTCAATGATTTAAGGCAGTTAGGTGTTCCAAAAGAAGACATTAATGAATTAGAAGATATTATTAACAATGAGCCAGATAAAAATAAACTTAGTGCTAAGTTTCTTGCTTGGTCGTCTGCTCTCATGACAAAAGTTGTTGAAAAAGGTATAGATGTCAAAGTACCTGAGGTTTTAGATGCGATTCAAAGCCTTGTGGTCTAGGATGTTTAGAGTAAGAAACTATGTCCCTAAAATCTACTTTTAAAGGCTTTCTCGGCGAAACCGTTATCAATGTCGCCATGTGGCTAAAACTTGAAAAAGACGTCTATCACCGATTAAACGGTATTACCTTGCCACGAGCCAATGGCGGCAGCACCCAAATCGATCATATTATCGTTTCTGTATATGGCATCTTCGTGATTGAGACCAAAAACTATAAAGGCTGGATATACGGAAAGGAGACGCAAAGACAGTGGACGCAATCCTTCCCAAATGGCAGTAAATTCAAATTCCAAAACCCATTGCGCCAAAACTACTTGCACGTCAAGACGCTTGCAGATTTATTAGAACTGGAGCTGAGCTACTTTCATTCAATGATTGCCTTCATCGGTGAGTGTGAGCTAAAAACCCGTGACGAGTTGCCTGAACATGTATTGACGAGTGGTATGGTCTCTTATGTGAAGAAAAAGCAGGATAAGATACTGACTGAAGACGAGGTTACCTCTGTCGTTGAGCAAATAGAAAGCAATCGATTTAGCAAGTCGTGGCGCACCAACAGGCAGCACAAAGCCTATCTAAAAGATAAGCATAGCAACTCAAGTAAGCTGCCAAACCAGCAATCAAATCTTAACTCACAGATTAAACCTGCGCCCATTCCAGAATCAGCACCTAAACCCAGAGACGTCCTAAAAAGTAGAGAAGTGCAGCGATGGTCTGGTCAAACTGAGGTTGAGCCTAGCGATCTACCAATTGATAGTCTGAATACGCAGCAGACAATCACACCGCATACCAGTATGTCGCATGATATTGCTGATAAAGTGTTTCTTACGCCATTTGAGATTGTAGCGTCTGAGCCACAATTGAGTGAACCTGTGATACTTGAGGCGACAGACCATACAGCTGATCTCGTCCAAACGCCAACCTGCCCGAGATGCAACGGCGCGATGATCGAACGCGTGGCAAAAAAAGGCCAGCGGCAGCAAGGTCAGCCCTTTTTTGGTTGTAGCCAGTTTCCTAAATGTCGCGGTGTGGTGAACGTTGATTAGATAAAATTACTTAATGCCTTCTTACTGTTTTAACTAATCTGTTTATCACCAACTGAGTTACTTTGACACAGTCAAAAGCTATGTGTTTTATAGCGTTTTATGCAGAAGCCTGCTCACCATAACCATGATTTTCCTTGATAAGGTCCGCTATTTTTTCAGCGATCATAATGGTTGGCGCATTGGTATTGGCGCTAATGAGTGTCGGCATTACGGAGGCATCGATGACCCGTAATCCGCTAATCCCGCGCACTTTTAGTTCTAAATCGACCACTGAGCTGTCATCTGAGCCCATACGGCAAGTGCCTATAGGGTGATAGATGGTGTCTGACTTGTTGCGGATATAGCCAAGCAGGCCGTCTTTTTCGATGTAGGGGGCAGGGTAGTCCTCAGTGATATATTTGGCCATTGGCGACTCTTGCATGATAGCGCGGGTACGCTTAGCACCAGCCACCATGTACTCTACGTCTTTAGGGTGCGATAGGTAGTTTGGATCAATCAAGACGGCCTCTGATGGGTCGGCTGACGCAAGTCTAACCGTACCTCGGCTCTCAGGGCGTAAGTAGCAGGAGTGGCAAGATACGGCAAAACCACGCCTAAGATCGCGGCCATGTTCGATCACGCGCGAGATGACAAAATGAAGCTGGGTATTGGGCCATTCTTTTGGATCGTCGCCGACACTAAAGAATGCGCCTGCTTCTGCATAATTGGTAGACAATAAGCCTGTGCCATCCTTCCTCCATTGTCGAATGGCTTTGGTTAAGTTGGTAATCGTTGCCATACCAAGTCCGATGACATCGGTGGTATTGACCTCGTAGTCAAAGACCACGTCCAAATGATCTTGCAGATTGCCACCGACGTCAGGCGCATCTACCACGACATCGATGCCGTGAGCTTGTAAATGGTCGGCAGGGCCGATACCTGAGAGCATTAGAATCTTGGGCGAACCAAACGCGCCCCCTGCTAAGAGAACTTCATGACGCGCGTTGATGGTGTGTTCTACGCCATCTTTTTCATAGATGACACCAGTCGCTTGTTTGTTTTCAATGATGACACGGTTGACTTGCGCGTGAGTGATGACGGTGAGGTTTGAACGGCTTTGTACGGGATGCAAGTAGGCAGCAGCGGCAGAGCAGCGTTGACCTTGTTTTTCTCCATGAAAGTGAGTGACTTGGTATAAGCCTGCGCCATCTTGTTTTTCGCTGTTGAAGTCTGTGTTATGGTCCAGACCGTTGGCCATGGCGGCTTCTACAAATGCTTTTGAGATGGCTCGCGGACTGAGTAAGTCACTAACATGTAGGGGCCCACTATCGCCATGCAAGGCGTCGCTACCGTGGATGTTGTTTTCAGCTTTGATAAAGTACGGTAGCACATCATCAAACCCCCATCCTGTGCAGCCTTGTTCTACCCAGCGTTCATAGTCAAGCGCACTGCCACGGGTATAAATCATGGCGTTGATAGCAGAGGAACCGCCCAAGCACTGGCCACGCGGCTGGAAACCACGACGGTTATTGAGATGAGTTTGGGGCGTGGTGTGAAAACACCAATTGTTCAGTTTAAGCGGTTTGCCAGGAACCAAAAGGATCAGTCCGGCAGGGACACGTACCGCAAGGTCTTTACCATCACCGCCGTATTCTAATAAGCAGACACTGATGTCTGGGTTTTCGGTGAGGCGGCTGGCAAGTACACAGCCTGCAGAGCCACCACCAACGATGACATAATCAAATGTTGAGTCAAGTTCCATTTTATATTCCTTGTAGCATCCATGCTCATGAAAATAGGTACGCTTTACAGTATCTATTATTTTGCTGAAATAATAAAATAAAAATGACTAAGTGGTGTCTATTTGGCAAAAGGTAATGTGTTAGAAGCTTGCAGCGACGTTAGGTTGATGAATAGTTTATGCTCTGCTGCACACAAATTTATACCGAACATACTTCTGAGCGCACGATAAACCGTTTGCCCTCAGGTATCTCTAGTGAAAAGCTAGCGCCGCGTCCTTTTACGACATCGATTGTCAGATCGGTATGTTGCCATAGCTTGTACTGGGCTTTGCCCATATAAAACGGACAGCCAACCAGCTCGCCGACCAACACATCTTGCGCGCCGACTTTAAACTCTCCGAGTGGATAGCACATGGGTGAGCTGCCATCGCAGCAGCCTCCTGATTGATGAAACATCAGCTCGCCGTGTTTGGATTTTAGTAGCTCGATTAATGCTTTGCAGGATTCTGTCGCGGTCACTTTCATAATGATTTCCTTATCTTGAAAGAGTGTTTATGTGAGAGAGTGTTCATGTCACTCACCTTTATACTGAGTCACCATATAAAAAATCGCACCGCCTTCACTCACACCATTTATAGCATGTGATTGAAACCGATACGACCTGTTGTTTATGATCAGACGTGTGAGTCACTAAAGTAGTATCAAAGTGTCACCATGTACGGCTACATACTGTAGTCAATGACAATCCGACCCTCGATTTTACCGTCACGCATACGCTGAAAAATGTCATTGATATTTTCTAATGGCTCAGCGGCAACGGTCGCTTTTACTTTGCCTGCGGCGGCCATCTCTAATGACTCTTGTAAGTCCAGACGGGTACCCACGATGGAACCACGAATGGTGATACCATTCAAAACAGTATCAAAGATGGATACGGGGAAGTCGCCAGCTGGTAGTCCATTACACACTAAAGTGCCACCGCGTCGCAGCATACTCAGTGCTTGGTCAAATGCTTTGGTGGATACAGCTGTCACTAATGCGCCATGAGCACCGCCGATCTCTTCTTGTAGAAACTCACCCGGATCGGTGTTTGTCGCATTAACAGTCACTTTTGCCCCCAGTTTTTTGGCGAACTCAAGCTTCTCGTCATCAACATCGACAGCCGCCACATTGAGACCCATGGCAATAGCGTATTGAACGGCCATGTGACCAAGTCCCCCGATACCTGAGATCACCACCCAGTCGCCAGGCTTGGTATCAGTCATTTTTAGACCTTTATAGACAGTGACACCTGCACATAAAACGGGTGCAATCTCAATAGAGTCGACACTCTCAGGGATAATGCCGACATAGTTGGCATCTGCTAGGACATACTCAGCAAAACTGCCGTTTACCGAGTAACCCGAATTTTCTTGCTGCTCACACAAGGTTTCCCAGCCACCCAAACAATGAGTACAGTGGCCGCAAGCAGAGTGGAGCCACGGCACACCGACGCGGTCACCTTCTTTGACGTGATCTACATTTTCGCCAACGGTAGTGATAACTCCAACACCTTCGTGTCCGGGAATAAAGGGAGGCGTCGGTTTCACCGGCCAATCGCCCTCAACTGCATGCAGATCTGTGTGACAGACCCCTGATGCTTGCATTTTGACGACGATTTGACCAGCGCCTGGGGTTGGGATCTCCACTTCTTCAATTTGTAAGGGTTGTCCGAACTCATGTAATACAGCGGCTTTCATTTTGTTAGTCATAATAAGCTCTCTTTTATGGGTGATTGATAAATGTTGATATAAAAAGTTGTTGCGATATTGCATTCAAAATATGCAAACACCTTATTTTGAACGCAAGACTGCTACAAATTTTTCCTGCTGTGCGCCTAAGCGCATTAGAGGATATAAAAATTCGTCTCAGTTTTTTATTTAGATCGTTGTAGCGAGCGGGCTATGTAACACTTGTGATAACCCGCTCCATGATTAGAAATGATGGTTTAGAAGAAGCCCATTTTTTTCTGACTGTACGACACCAGCATGTTTTTGGTTTGCTGATAGTGGTCGAGCATCATTAAATGGTTTTCACGTCCGATACCAGATTGTTTGTAACCACCGAACGCCGAATGTGATGGATAAATATGATAGCAGTTGGTCCATACGCGGCCTGCTTGGATACCACGTCCGAAGCGATATGCCTTGTGTACACTACGGGTCCATACACCAGCGCCTAAACCATACAAGGTGTCATTGGCAATCTGCATGGCTTCGTCATCGTCTTTAAAAGTAGTCACGGCAAGGACAGGTCCAAAGATCTCTTCTTGGAACACGCGCATGTCATTGGTGCCTTCAAAGATCGTCGGCTGGACATAGTAACCGTCTGATAAGTCGCCGTCATGTTTGGCCTGATCGCCACCGACTAATACTTTAGCGCCTTCTTTTTTACCGATATCAAGATAAGATAAGATCTTCTCTAGCTGGTCTGAGCTTGCTTGCGCCCCGATCATGGTGTCTGTGTCTAATGGATTGCCCATTTTGATGGCTTTGACACGCTCGATACAGCGCTTGATAAACTCATCATAAATGCTTTCATGTACCAGCGCACGCGACGGACAGGTACAGACTTCCCCTTGGTTTAGCGCAAACATCACTAGACCTTCGACGGCTTTATCTAAAAAGTCATCGTCTTCGTCCATCACATCAGCAAAGAAGATGTTGGGACTCTTACCACCCAGCTCTAGGGTTACTGGAATGATGTTTTCACTGGCGTATTGCATAATGAGGCGACCAGTGGTGGTCTCACCCGTAAAGGCAACTTTATTAATGCGAGGATTAGAGGCTAATGGTTTACCCGCTTCAACCCCAAAGCCATTGACCACGTTTAGGACGCCCTTTGGTAAAATATCAGCGATACCGATGGTCTCTAGCATGAACAGTACAGACGCTGGCGTTTGCTCAGCAGGTTTTAGCACGATACAGTTACCAGCGGCTAGGGCAGGCGCCAGCTTCCAGACGGCCATTAAAATCGGGAAATTCCATGGGATGATTTGACCAACAACGCCAAGGGGTTCGTGAAAATGATAAGCAACCGTGTCTTCATCAATTTGGCTGATGCCGCCTTCTTGCGCGCGAATGGCGCTGGCAAAGTAGCGAAAGTGATCGATGGCTAAAGGAATGTCGGCGGCAAGTGTTTCGCGAACTGCTTTACCATTTTCGTAGCATTCAGCAATCGCGATAGCTTCTAGATTGGCTTCCATCTTGTCAGCGATTTTTAGCAGTAGATTGGCGCGTTCAGCAACGCTGGTTTTGCCCCAAGCGTCTTTTGCAGCATGGGCGGCATCTAGGGCTTTTTCGATATCAGCAGGTTTTGAGCGAGCCACTTGGCAAATGGTCTTACCATCAATGGGGCTTGTGTTGTCAAAGTACTCGCCATCGATGGGCGCAACCCACTCACCATTGATGAAGTTGTCATATTTTTGGCGGAATTGGACGGGACTGTTTTCAGTATTGGGATAGGCGTATAACATTAACGACTCCTTGTTGTGTATGATGGTTATTTGATAACAAATAATTGGCCTTCCTAACCAAGTATGACTCTATCGTACTGAGCTTTGGGTTATAGGGATAATGACTTTTTATAATGATATATTTCGTCTCGCATAACTTTATGTTATGTGCAATGTGAGGGTGAAAATGGTTCGCAAAACTGGTGCAGCTGTTATAATCGTTGCCACATACTTTTAGCTGCTATCGTTAAAACATTTATAAATAAACACGTTGTGGCTTTCTTTACTTATATTATTGGTTGGTTTGGATATATGCGTCAATCTTCTGCTCTTGATATCTTAAAAACAGGTCAAAATGTCTTTTTAACTGGCTCAGCAGGTTCAGGGAAGACCTATACGCTCAATCAATACATTGATTATTTGCGGGCGCGACGAGTGCCTGTTGCGGTGACTGCTAGTACGGGTATTGCTGCGACTCATATGAGCGGCACGACCATACATAGTTGGTCGGGTATAGGCATTAAGGATGAGCTCTCAGATCGAGATTTGAGCAATTTATCGCGCAAACAGTTTTTGGCCGACCGACTAAAAGACACCGCTGTACTCATTATCGATGAAATATCGATGCTCCATGCCAAACAGCTCAACTTGGTTAGCCAAGTACTCAAGCATGTACGTAAAAACGACACGGCGTTTGGCGGGATTCAAGTGGTGGTAGCCGGAGACTTTTTTCAGTTACCACCGATTGGCAGCAAGGGCGAGACCAACCGTGAGAAGTTTGCCTTTATGTCAGAAGCTTGGCTCGATGCTAAATTTCATATTTGCTATCTGTCTGAGCAGCACCGACAGGTTAGCGAGGCGGCCAATGGTGGCCTTGATTTAGATGATATCTTGAATCAAATTCGTCGTCAGGAAGTGACTTTTGAGGCGATTGCTGCGCTTGAAGCAACCTTTGATCAAAATGTCGATATCAAGCGTACGCGACTTTATACGCATAACCTTAATGTCAATAAAATCAATGATAAAGAGCTGGCGGCGCTGTCTGGTGAAATGAGGCGCTTTGAGGCAACATCGACTGGCGATAGTAAGCTGGTTGAGACGTTGAAAAAAACCGTACGTACCCAAGATGAGCTGGTTTTGAAAGTTGGCGCTAAGGTGATGTTTATCAAAAACAATACCGAGCTGGGTGTCTCTAACGGCACGATGGGTGAGCTGATAGGCTTTGCCGCCGTTAAGATTGAGGACAGTAAGGATGATAGTGAGGCGTTAATCGAAGATGATGACGGCACTCATCACAACAATGGCGATGATAAAGACACCCCTAAAGATAAAAAAAGCGCTGCCAAAAAAGACGTCGATCAGCCAAAGACCAAAAAATCAACCACACAAAAAATGCCAGTGGTCAGGCTCAATTCGGGGCGCGAGGTCATCGCAGAGCCTGAAGAGTGGATCATCGAAGATGAGACAGGCGAGGTGTTGGCGAGCTATGAGCAAGTACCGCTTTGCCTAGCATGGGCGATTACCATTCATAAGTCACAAGGCATGACACTGGAGGCGGCTGAGATTGACTTGTCGCGTACGTTTGAGCTGGGTCAGGGTTATGTGGCACTATCACGGCTGAAGTCGCTGGCAGGTTTGCAGCTGCTCGGTATGAATGACATGAGCTTGCAACTCGATCCACTGGCACGCGGTGCAGATAAGCGCTTTTTGGTGCTGTCTGCAGAAGCCGATGCCAATTATGCGATGCTCGATGAAGACAGCATGACACAGGCACATGAGAAGTTTATCCTTAAATCGGGTGGGACGCTGAGTAAATCAGTGATTGACGCCTATGCCAATCTACAAAAAAAGCGTCGCGAGCAACAGCAGGCTCAGCTAAATAAAAAACAGAAACTGGGCAATCAAGTTTCTGACAAATCAGACAGCACGCTTTTAGCGACACGGCTGTTATTAGAAGAAAGTTTGAGCATTGCGGAGATATCACAAGCACGGCAACTGTCACAGTCGACCATCATGCGTCATATTGGTGAGCTAAAATCGCAAGATCCAAGTTTGGCTTGTGATCATTTGCGTCCAGAGGATGAAGTAATGACAGCAGTGGGCAATGCCTATGTGGCGATTAAGGTCGCTAATAACCCAAATGATTTCAATGACGATGGTAGTGTTAAACTGCGTCCGATATTTGATCATCTCAAGCAGCGCATTGATTACAATACCATTCGCTTGGCCCTGATTTTTATTACGCCATAACGTTTATCCAAGCACAGCAACAAACGATGTTATTGAACCATGTTGTTAGCGCTAGGTTGTCAAAACTAGGTTGTTAAAACCATGGTATCAAGTAACTGTTAGAGCGTATTGAGCGGAAAAGCGCTTAATTTTTATACCCCTTTAGAGCGATCATTTGTTATGCCTGATTTTTCTAGCGCCACTTATCAATTGACCTCTGATCCAGTAGGGACGTCAGCTTTTCATGTGACGGGCGAGCACACACAGCCACTAAGAGTCGCTATTAACGGCTTTGGCCGTATCGGGCGTAACGTATTGCGTGCGCTACTAGAGCGCTTTGAGGTGTTGGGCCGAGCCATTCACGTTGTGGCGATTAATGACTTGGCACCCGCTGATATCCTATTACACCTGTTAAAGTTTGATAGTACCCATGGGCGTTTAAGTCGACTTGGCGTCAGTGCGGATATTGTGGCGATTGGCGCCGATGATGGTAGTAGAAGCCAGCTTTGTCTGACAAAAAACAATTATACGTACTGTATCAATTTGTTCTCAGAACCCAACCCTGCGCAGTTACCGTGGCAGGCGCTGGCTGTCGATGTGGTGCTTGAGTGTACGGGGCACTTTCGCTCTTATAAGCAAGCGCATCTGCACATTGAGGCGGGCGCCCAGCAAGTGATTATCGGTGCCGCGCCTTTTGATGATGTCGATGCCTGTATCGTCATGGGCGTGAACACAGAGGCGTTAACGCGTGAGCTGCCGATCATTTCCAGCGTTTCTTGTACCACTCAGGCATTGGTCCCCTTGATCGATACATTAGATAAGGCATTTGGCGTAAAGTCGGCCATGATGACGGAGATTCATGCGGTCACGGCTGATCAAACGGTACTGGATCAAGCGCATCGTGACCCAAGACGCGCGCGTGCTTCTGGTTACAATATTATTCCAACCACCTCTAGTAGTATCGCTGCCACAGAGCGCGTGCTGCCAGCGATGATTGGCAAAATAAATGGTCATTCGATACGGGTACCCACTATTGATGTGGCTGCCATCGATGTGACCTTTGTCTTTGATACCCCCAATGTGAGTGTTGCAGAGATTGGCGCGGTCCTCAAATCTGCCAGTCAAGCGCACCTGTTTGATATTATGGCGTATACCGATGAGCCGTTGGTTTCCAGTGATTTTATCCATCAGACAGAGTCCCTTATTATTGATGGGCAGCAGTTGATGCAAGTTGGGGATCAGTATAAGGTGTTTGCTTGGTATGATAACGAGTGGGGCTATGCTAATAGGCTGCTAGATATGTGCTTACACCTCGCTTCAAGTACGCGATAAAGCAGTGATAACAAGGTATTGGAAAATTAATTTAAATTTTTTGAATTATAGGCTTGCATTATAAAATGATATCTATATAATGATGCACCAATGGAGACGTGGCAGAGCGGTTGAATGCACCGGTCTTGAAAACCGACAAGGGTTCATAGCCCTTCGAGAGTTCGAATCTCTCCGTCTCCGCCAAATTCGAAAAACCCCCAATCAGCAATGATTGGGGGTTTTTTATTGCGTCTTTTATATCAACCTCAACGCGCCAAACCACACCTGTTATTTCACTAGCGATTCGCCAAACTTAATTTTTTGACCATCTTCTAATACGAGTGTTCCCTCAGTAATCTCAATCGTCATGTCTTTGGTGTTTCTGATGGCACGCATGACGTTAATATCTTCAATACTACTTTCGATGATTATTTTGCCAGATTGTTCTGGCTTAATAGGCGGATCGAAGTCTGTTAGAGGGACACTAAAGCTTTTCCCTTGCTTTAGATGGATGTCTTGCATGGTTAGTGTGCCTTTAAAGCTCTGAATGGCAATATCACCGTGATTTGAGAGCATAAACTGCAACTTTACTTGGTTTAAGCTGTCGCTATCGCTACTTTTAACGGGTAGGAGGGCAACAGGGTACTTTGCGGTTATGGCGTGCTGATTTGTGGCGATAGGGCTTTTTTGACCCGTTGGGTTATTTGGATGCAAGCGCTCATACTCACGCTGCTGTATGAGGGCTTGCCTGATGGTGGTACGCGGCATCGCTCCTGATTCATAAGCTTCGCTCAGCTTCATTCTTAGCATATAGCGACTGAGCAGCTGCTGGTCGGATTCAGGCAGTTGCTCTAACGTTGGGCCCAGCTCTTTTTGCCATTGATCCGAGTCGGTCGGTATGGTCTTTTTGCTTGGATCAATTTGTGGCGGCGAGCAGGCAGGAGCGAGCGCTAGCATCGCTAAAGCGCCCGTTAATAACAGTACTTTGCTGAAACGTTGATGTAATTCCATCATCGTGCACCTCCTAGTAAACCCTGAATAATACTAATGACTACTTATTTAATATACCGCGTTTATCGATGTATTGTGTTTAATTATGGCTAAATACTGTAGTCAACTTAATCGAGAGACACAGAGATGTGTGTCTTTGTCTTTAACGAAGAAAAACGTGAAGAGACATATAAAGCAGCGGGTTTATAAAAAATCGTACATGAGGGTGCGTTTACTATTTTATACACCCACAAAAAAAGACTAAGTGCGCATCGGCATACTTAGTCTTTTTTTGTGAGAGGCCCTACGTATTTTGGCTCTCACACCATTAACTCATATTTTTTAATGCGGGTTTTTTAACAGACTTTTTACTCGTTGTCTTGTAGCTCTGACAAAGGGTGAGAAATATTATTATTGTGAGTCACGACAATCGCTTCATCGATAATGTGTTGACTGACACCGCGTTTACGCAACGTTTCGATAAAAACCTCATCGTGCGCTAGCGTATAATCCTGATGGTCACGATCAAGACCTTGACGAATGTATAGGCGAATAAGCCCTTGGATACGTTTAAAACCCAACTCTGACGACGTCGTTTCTAATAGCGCGATCATCTCTTCAGACAAACGTACACTGATCGGGCGCATGATTTTTTGCGGATGATCAGAAAATTTATTTTTTACACGTACAGGTATCATAATAAACCATTACTTTTAGTGAGTAGGAGTAAAGCAATCAGACGAAAACTAACCCAATCAAGACTAACCTTACCATACAACAAAAATGCCTAAAAGAACACCACGGCCGCGCTAATATTCTCGTCGTTAGACATGACAGTCATTAAAGATAAAAGCTACGACCATAAAAAAACCTTCATCAAATAGTGATGAAGGTTTTTAGTATATGGCTCTCCAACCTGGGCTCGAACCAGGGACACACGGATTAACAGTCCGTTGCTCTACCAACTGAGCTATTGGAGAATAAGTTGTCATAACAGCCAATTATTTGAGCTTTATATAAGAGCAATCACTTGGCTTGTTTGCGTTATGTGGGGCATATTTTAGCCAAGTCGTTAGGGGCTGTCAACCTTATTATGACATTAATTATAAATATTATCGCAATCTAGCAAAAAGGGTCTGTTAGCCCTTGCTAGGCGCTACCTCGGTCAACGGATACGTCCAACATGCTGGCTTATTTATTCAACGACTCACCACCCTTATTGGTTGCTCTGTTTAGCCACCTTGCTTCTCTAAAATTGAGGCTTTAAAGTTTGAGACTCTAAAAAGTCTTCATTAGCACCAGATATGTCCTTATAAAGCGATATTTGATTGAAAAACGGTTTGTTTTTTGGCCGCTACAGCCATTTTTATGGCATTTAAACCAAGAAATCATAAACTTACCCTTCACATTACCGAAAACTTTCTATAAAATACCGACCATGTGGTTTCTTTATCATACTTTTTACTATATGCTTCATTTGAGATGGGTAACCTAATTATGAGTCCTACCACTATTGCTTATGGTTATCTTGCCATGGCCATTATTTGTGAGGTGATTGGTACGACCTTTCTCGCAAAATCAGAGCAGTTTACGCGTTTGGTACCAACCTTAATCATGGGTGTGCTTTATGCCATCTCATTTTACTTATTAACGCAGACGCTCAAGACCATACCGCTTGGTATTGCTTATGCGCTGTGGGGCGGACTGGGCATTGTGCTGACATCGCTCGTTAGCGTGGTGGTGTTTAAGCAAAGCCTCGATGCAGCAGCCGTGGTGGGGATTACGATGATCGTGAGTGGGGTTGTGGTGATGAATTTATTGTCTAAGTCTATGGTGCACTAAGATGGAAATGGAAAATGCTTATAAGCGTAAAAAACAACCAGAAGTCATTCGCCGCGCGCTCCTTGATCAAGCTGCAAGGATAACGTTAGAGCAGGGTTTGTCTAAGGTCACTTTTCAAGCAGTTGCCGATGCGGTAGGGGTGACTAAAGGGGGCGTGATGCATCACTTCGCCACCAAAAATGCGCTGATCCTCGAAGTGTTTAATGACGCTATGGCCAAATTTGAGGCAGAAGTGGATGCAGCAATGGCCAAGGATCCTGTGCGTTATGGCTCTTTTACCCGTGCCTATATCGATGCCACTATTAGCCTAGGCGAGAAGGGACAAAAAGAGTTTGATAATCAGGCAACATTATATGTATTGATGCTAGGCGACAGTGAGATGCGTGAATTGTGGGCGCAGTGGGCAAATGAACAACTGAAAAAACATGAAGCCACTGATAATACCGAAACGTTATGTATGGTACGTCTGGTCGCTGATGGTATATGGCTCTCTGATTTTTCAGGCATCAACATATCGGATAAAAAGTCGTTACGTGCTCGTTTGCTACAAATGACGCAGCGTGACTTTGATCAATAAGATGAAAACATGGATAAATAAGTTTAACGCACGGTTTATACAGGCTCGCTAAGACAACCGTTAAAAATATGAACGGTACACTTAGTCAGTAAATATCCCATAAATTTTATCCCAATACTTAAGTAATGACGAATTCATTGGTTTGCGCGATTCATTCTTAACAGCGCGGCCAATCGTCGTAAGGAGAACCTATGACAGATTCAAACAACGTAACAGACATCATTGACTTAGAAAAAGTGCAAACCGCCTATATCAACGGCCGTTATTTGGCTGTCGATGAGTCACTGACAATTTTTGAAGACATTAATCCGGCGACGGGCGAGGTATTGGCAACCATTCAGCAAACCACCCATGAGCAGATTAATGAGGCGGTACAAGCCGCACAGCAAGGTCAAAAAATTTGGGCTGCCATGACGCCCGTTGAGCGTAGCCGTATTTTACTGAACGCAGTTGACATACTACGCGCGCGCAATGATGTGCTGGCGTTACTAGAAACCAAAGACACAGGCAAAGCGCTCTCTGAGACGAAATATGTGGATATCGTTACTGGTGCTGATGTGGTGGAGTACTATGCAGGACTTGCGCCAATGATCGAGGGTCGCCAGATTCCGCTGCGTGACAGCAGTTTTGTTTATACTCGCCGCGAGCCGCTGGGCGTGGTGGCAGGCATTGGCGCATGGAACTATCCCATCCAAATCGCTATGTGGAAGGCCGCGCCAGCATTAGCTGCCGGTAATGCGATGATTTTTAAGCCATCAGAAGTCACGCCTTTAACCGCACTAAAACTGGCAGAAATTTTGACAGAAGCGGGACTGCCAAATGGCGTTTTCAACGTGGTACAAGGTAATTATGAAGTGGGCGAAGCACTCACTCAGCATCCTGATATTGCCAAAGTATCGTTTACGGGCGGCGTACCGACGGGTAAAAAGGTCATGTCGAGTGCAGCAACATCGTCTCTTAAAGACGTGACGCTCGAGCTTGGTGGTAAGTCCCCGTTGATTATATTTGATGATGCAGACATCGATACCGCCGCTGACATCGCGATGATGGCCAACTTCTATAGCAGCGGTCAAGTATGTACCAATGGTACGCGAGTGTTTATCCCTAAAGCCTTACAAGCCAAATTTGAGCAAGCCATCTTGACGCGTGTCGAGCGTATTAAGCTTGGCGATCCGATGGACGAAAGCGTCAATATGGGCCCATTGGTCAGTTTTTCGCATATGGAAAGAGTGCTTGGCTATATTGAACAAGGCAAAGCCAGTGGCGCACGTTTGCTCACGGGCGGTGAGCGTGTCACGACAGACTCACTTGCAAAAGGTGCATTTGTAGCGCCGACTGTCTTTACAGATTGCCATGATGATATGTCCATCGTACGCGAGGAAATCTTTGGTCCTGTGATGTCAATACTGACGTATGAGACCGAAGCAGAGGTGATCCGCCGCGCCAATGATACTGAGTATGGGTTGGCGGCTGGGGTGGTGACGGCTGATTTAACAAGAGCGCACCGAGTCATTGCACAGATCGAAGCGGGTATCTGCTGGTTGAACACGTGGGGTGAGTCAGCCGCACAAATGCCAGTCGGCGGTTATAAGCATTCGGGGATTGGCCGTGAAAATGGCATTGAAGCCCTTGAGCATTACACTCAAACCAAGTCTATCCAAGTAGAATTGGGGACGTTTGAGTCGGTATTTTAATCGTTTGTATTGAGAAAAAATAAGGCAGTAAGGTTGAGTCCTTTTTATTCGACCTTGCTGATATTAAACGATTGACGTTTTTTCAATATTACGGAGCATGTTATGACATCAAATACCCTTGAATATGACTATATTATTGTCGGTGCAGGCTCAGCAGGTAATGTGCTGGCCACACGTTTAACCGAAGATGCCAATATTAAGGTGTTGCTGTTAGAAGCGGGCCGTCCTGATTACCGATTGGATTTTCGTACCCAAATGCCCGCCGCGCTTGCGATGCCTTTGCAAGGGACTACTTATAATTGGGGCTATAAAACAGATCCTGAGCCGTACATGAATAACCGTGTCATGGACTGTGGTCGCGGCAAAGGGCTTGGTGGCTCATCGCTGATCAATGGGATGTGTTATATCCGTGGTAATGCGTTAGATTTTGATGATTGGGCCAAATTAGACGGTTTATCGGATTGGACGTATTTGGACTGCTTGCCGTATTTTAAAAAATCAGAAAACCGCGATATTGGCGAAAATGACTATCATGGCGCGGGTGGTCCTGTTGAGATGACCACGTCAAAGCCTGGGGTGAACCCACTGTTTCAAGCCATGATCGAAGCGGGCGTGCAAGCGGGCTATCCGCGCACCGAAGATTTGAACGGCTATCAGCAAGAAGGCTTTGGGCCAATGGATCGTTTTGTCACGCCGAACGGTCGCCGCGCATCGACGGCTCGTGGTTATCTCGACCGTGCCAAACCGCGCAGTAATATCACGATTTTGACCGGGGCGCTGACTGATGTGATCTTATTCGATGGCAAGCGTGCTGTCGGCGTGAAAGTAGAGCACGAAGGTCAGAGTAAAAACTTCTATGCGTCTCGTGAAGTGATTGTCTCCTCTGGTGCGATTGCCTCACCGCAATTATTGCAACGCTCAGGTATTGGTCCTGGACAGTGGCTCAAAGATTTGGGCGTGACTGAAGTGCTGGATCTGCCAGGCGTAGGCAATAACCTCCAAGATCATTTGGAGTTGTACATGCAGTATGAGTGTAAGCTACCTGTCTCGATTGCGCCTGCTAATAAGTGGTGGAATAAGCCCGCGATTGGGGCTGAATGGTTGTTCAATGGCACAGGGCTGGGCGCGTCTAACCAATTTGAGGGTGGCGGTTTTATCCGTACCGATGAGAAGTTTACCCATCCTAATATTCAGTATCATTTCTTGCCGCTTGCGGTTCGTTATGATGGTCGAAGTGCCAGTGATTCTCATAGCTTTCAGGCGCATGTTGGCTCATTGCGTTCGCCCAGTCGCGGTCGTGTGAAGCTGACTTCAAAAGATCCAAACGCCCATCCTAGTATCCTATTTAACTACATGTCTCATGAGCAAGACTGGCAAGAGTTTCGTGCTGCCATGCGTATCACTCGCGAGATTATGCATCAGCCAGCGCTTGACCCTTACCGTGGCCGTGCACTCTCACCAAGCGAAGATTTAGTGACCGATCAGCAGCTAGACGACTATGTGCGCGAACATGGTGAGACCGCCTACCATCCCTCTTGTACGTGTGCGATGGGCGAAGGTAATGAGGCGGTGGTGAATGGTGAAGGTTTGGTACACGGTATCGATGGCCTACGTGTCGTCGATGCGTCAATTATGCCAAATATCATCAGTGGCAATCTCAACGCGACCACCATTATGCTCGCAGAAAAAATCGCCGATAAGATGCGCGGCGTGCAGCTACCACGCTCGACGGCAGACTACTATGTGGCTAATGGTGCGCCGCTGCGATCTGAGCCGATGCGCGATTACAGTCTTATTGTATAAGCTGCTGCCAAACGACTAACCAAATAACCATATAAGAGCATGTCATAAAAAAGACCTTTCTAAGTAAAGGTCTTTTTTATCAACGATAACGTATTGACGTTATCGTTGTGTTTGTATCTGTTGTGAACTCCATAACAACGTTTCATTTATTGGTACTGCTTTGTGCGTCATGCGGTTGTGAAGTTATCACGGACAAAGCACTATCAGACCCTGTTTAATTTACCTATTGAGGTCTTTTATGTACAGTTCGCCATCCGTTGATGCGACGAAACCCCTAAGCTTAAATAAGACGGTGTTCTTAGGCTCAGCTATTATTTCTATATTGTTAATAATCTGGACGATTGCTTTTCCAGATTATAGTGAGGCATTACTCAGCTCAAGCATGGCATGGGTTTCAGCCAGTTTTGGCTGGTATTACATGTTGGTGGTTGCCGCTTATAGCATCTTTGCGCTCTTTGTTGGCTTTTCTAAATATGGTGACATCAAACTTGGTCAAGATCATGAAAAAGCCCAGTTTCCCTTTCTAGCCTGGGCGGCCATGCTGTTTTCGGCTGGTATCGGTATTGATCTATTGTTTTTTGGTGCCTCTGAACCTTTGATGCATTATCTAACCCCGCATACGGGACTTGAGCCTGCCAGTGCAGAAGCCATGCGTCAGGCGCTTGCTCAGACTTTTTTACATTGGGGTCTGCATGGTTGGGGTATTTATGCACTGATTGGTATGGCTCTGGCGTATTTTGCTTACCGCAAAAACATGCCGCTGGCGCTACGGTCACCATTGACCCCGATATTTGGCGAGCGTCTAATCAAGGGCTGGCTTGGTGATAGTATTGATACCTTTGGCGTTGTATGTACGTTGATGGGTATTGCCACCAGCTTGGGCATTGGGGTTTTGCAGGCCAATGCTGGACTGACCCATGTGTTCGGTATTGAATCTAGCAAAATGGTTCAAACGCTCATTATCGTGGGTGTCGTTGCCGCTGCTGCTATTTCTGCGATGACGGGTGTTGAAAAAGGCGTACGCCGTCTCTCTGAATTCAATATGCTGTCGTCGATCCTGCTATTGCTTGCCATATTAGTCATGGGTAACACGGTTTATCTGTTGAATACCTTTACCCAAAATATTGGTCAATACTTCCAAACGATCGTTGCAAAAACGTTTGATGTGTATGCTTATGATGGCACAGCGGGTGCTGACTGGAAGTCCGCGTGGACGATATTTTTCTGGGCGTGGTGGGTTGCTTGGGCACCGTTTGTAGGCTTGTTTATTGCCCGTATCAGCCGTGGTCGTACCTTGCGTGAGTTTGTATTTGGCGTGATGTTTATTCCACTGGGCTTTATCTTTGCATGGTTTTCTATCTTTGGTAATTCAGCGATAGATTTAGTGGCCAATGGTGCCACCGAGCTTGGTGAAATCGCGGTCAATGACGCGGCGATGGGCATGTTTGCCTTGTTTGAGTATTTTCCTTACAGTAACGTGTTGTCATTTGCTGGCGTCGTTATCGGCTTAGTATTCTTTGTGACCTCTGCGGATTCAGGCGCTTTGGTATTGGCGAATCTGAGCTCAAGAGGGATGACCAATGATACCGATGCACCCGTTTGGTTGCGTTTGTTTTGGGCGGCAGCAACAGGTCTTATCACGTTAGGCTTATTGTTTGCTGGTGGTTTTGCCTCCCTGCAATCAGTGTCTGTGATTGCCGGTTTGCCATTCTCACTTATCCTTGTGCTCTACATGATGTCAATGTGGAAATCGCTAAAAGAAGAAGGCAACAAACGCAAAGCCAGTATGATTGGTACAGCCAATGTACTCGACAGCGGTAAAGGCTGGAAAGCACGCTTGCAGCGCATTGTCAGCTTCCCCAGTCATGCACAGGTCGAAAGATTTTTGCACAATGTCGTCATGCCAGCGATGACTGAGGTCGAAAAAGAGTTCACAGCAGGTGGTCTTAAAACCTCTCTAGATATCCGCAACCTTGCCAGTATCGGTGAAGATATCAATGCCGGTATGGATCAAGATAATGGTCAGATAGATGGCGTAAAACTGCGCGTCGGGCATGGTGATGAAGACGACTTTGTGTATGAGGTGAATCTAATCAAAGCAGAGCGTCCTAATTTTACGTTAAACACATCAACCAAGCATGCAGAGTATTATTATCGTGCTGAGGTGTTCTTAAGTGAAGGCTCGCAAGAGTATGATTTGGTTGGCTATACCAAAGAGCAAGTACTGGTCGATATCTTAAACCAGTATGAGCGCCACTTACAGTACCTTCATTTAGAGCGTTGATGGTTGAATTGCCTACCAACTACCAACTACCAACGTGGATGCATGTACGGGGTAGGTTTTAAGTAAAAAATTATGAGAGATGACCCCATAAGCTGGATACTGCTTATGGGGTTTCTTTATGCAAGATGAAACAAGTGATGAATAAAACAAGCAAATATAAGGTAAAATTCATCAAGATAGAACCAAGTAAAAAGCTTATAGGTTTTAATGCACCAGCAAAGGATACATTCGTGACCACATTGAAGTACATCGCTCATTACTCAGAGCAAATTCAAACTCAAGCCGCACTGCTAATGAGTGATGGTAGACTGGGGGCGTATCTCGAAAATAAATATCCCAGTCAGCACCAATTGCAAAGTGACAAAGCCCTTTATCAGTACATCAATGAGATAAAAAACCAATACATGCGCAACATTGGACCATTATCAAATGTCAGTTACAGTAGCAAACTAAAAGTTCTCAAACATGCCCTAGGCATGCATACGACACAATCTCGAGTACAGGGCAGTAAGCTTAAATCGCATAACAGCATCACGGTGGCCAGCTTATTCAAAGAAGCGCCGCCTGAGTTTTTACGCATGATTGTCGTCCATGAATTGGCGCACTTCAAAGAGCATGAGCACAATAAAGCTTTTTATCAGTTGTGCTGTCATATGGAGCCTGACTACCATCAGTTTGAGCTAGATACGCGCTTGTGGCTGCACTGGCGAGAACGATGATTTGACTAACTAACTAACTGGCTGGCTATGCTTAAGCCGTCTTTTGAGCCAACGATAAAAAAACGCCTTGCGATAGTCAGTCATGCTACGCTTGCGTGTTATAAAGTACTTATGAATAAACAGTGGCTTAGCCCATACACACACTGTCATCATCTCACCAAACATAATCTCATTAAACATAGAGAAACAAATGATTAATACCAAGATATACAAGGCCATTTATACCTTAGCCGAAGAGTTATTAGAAGCTGACCGCAAAGGCAATCAAGCGGCATTTGATGCGTTTTATGCAGAACTCAAAGCCATTTGTATTGATAACGAAAACACCGATAAAGATCATCCAGAGCAGTGGGAGACGCTTGCGGACTTTACGGCAGATTTGGACGAAGCGTTAGTCATTTATGACAAAGCGCTCGCAAAAGCCACGGCTATTAATTCAAAAGACCACCTGTCCTCGATTGCTTTTTCTATGGCAGTCCTACAAATCGAGATGGGTGACACAGAGGCGGCTATCAAAAACTTACAAAATGCCAAAATCAGTGCCAATAAGATTGAAGATAAAGAATTTAAAGTTGAGATAGATGAGCTGCTAGCGACATTATTGGCTGAGTAATGTCAATGAGATAGAAACGGTTGTCATGTAGTCAGTTCAGAGTAAAAGTGGTACATCCGTTAATGATGTTCTACGGGTATAAATTTACCTCGCTGGCTGCTCGCAAGCGTGCCAGATGCGTCATGACATTCATACCAGCAGAACTCTCACCTTTTTAAAGTGACTCCACGGTGCCCGCTCCATCTATTGCGATTAGCCGTCGTCGCACGGGCTGATTAAATTAATGACTGAGCAAAATCGCTATGATTGTCCAATGTTATACCCCAGAGTGATAGCCAATATATTTATCCAATAGGATAGTTGATGAACGACTCCTCCAAGCCGCCGCCATTTCTTAATAAGAATACTTGGCTCATTCCTTTTATTTGCCTATTGGTTGGCGGTGCCCTGATAGGTATTTCTACCAATTTAGCAAAATATGCAGGGGAAGTAGGGGTGACGCCACTTGCTTTTCTCTTTTGGTCGATCACGGGCGCTGCCGTCATTTTATGGGTCATTGCCTTTATAAGGCAGGAGCTGCCTCCTTTAAGTGCCCGTAGCTTTGAGTATTATTTTGTTGCTGCCCTTATCAGTGTGGCAGGTTCCAATTTATTGCTGTTTTCCGCTATACCGCATGTTGGGGCAGGTTTTGTCGCCCTTATTATATCGCTACCCCCTTTGCTTACCTATCTTGGCGCCCTAACGCTGAGGATGGAGCGGTTTAGTATTATCCGAGCTTTGGGTGTTGCCGCTGCGCTGATGGGGGCAGGGGTGCTGGCCATACGTAAATTTTCGGCACCTGATGCCAGTATTTTTTGGATTGTGATCGCCCTATGCGGCCCTGTGCTGTTGGCCATTGGCAATATATACCGTACGTTACGTTGGCCTGATAAAGCGTCTCCTAGTGCCCTTGCTCCCGGCATGTTAATGGCGGCTGCCCTGTTGCTGCTCATGTTTAGTGCACTGCCCAATTTTTCAGTCACCGTATCGATCAAGGAGTGGCTGCCGCTGGGTGTGATTACTATCCAAGCAGGCGTATTTGCTGGTCAGTTTTTATTGCTGTTTGTCCTCCAAAAGACAGGTGGACCAGTCTTATTGAGTTTGTTGGGCTCGGTAGGGGCAGTCGTTGGTGTGCCTGTTGCTATTTTTTTACAAGGCGAGAGCCCGCCAGCTGGTTTGTTTTTGGGAGCTTCACTGATCGCCCTTGGCGTGGCGCTAGTGACATGGGGCGGGGTAAAAATGTCGTCTGAAAATAATTAAAATTCAGGGTGCTAGGTGAGAGCGTCCATATAATTTTTATACGATTGTGGCGGTTTTTATCCTGTTTTATGAATAATGGAGGGTCTTAGCCGTTTAATAATTGGTTACGACTGTCTAACGCCACTTTTTGTGAATGGTAAAAAAAGGGAGTACAATTGTCGCGGTTAATTTCATCGTGGATTAAGTCTATGAATGCAGCCAAGCATTATCGATTGTTAAATAATTTTACTATTCTCATTAGTGTTGTTGGGGTCATTATAGCCTTATTAGATAGTGGTTTTACACTACCGGCATGGCTACAACAAGTCTTTCATATTATTTATCTTGTCATTATTTTCCTAAGTTTTGTAGTAACTGCTGGTCGTTATCTCTACACTAAAAAGCCACTAACTTTTAATAAAGTAGTTGTCTTTGACACGCTTACCAGCATTGCGATTGTTATTTTATTGGCAGCGCATTTCACTGATCTAGTGCGTTTAGGATTGTCAGCGGCTGTTGATGGCTTTGTCGCAATAAAGATAGCCGTGTTCGTTACCTTTGTTCGTGAGCTCTCTGATCACGACTTTAATCTTAATCGCACTTTTCTAAACCCTGCCCAGTTTTTTATCTTAAGCTTTTTATCAGTGGTGTTGGTTGGTGCGTTATTACTGATGATGCCCAATGCCACGACGCAGCCGTTGTCCTTTGTCGATGCGCTTTTTACGGCGACTAGTGCCGTTTGTGTGACTGGGCTTATCGTGGTAGATACCGCGACGTATTTCACGACGTTTGGGCAAGTCATTATCATGGGACTGATTCAAATTGGCGGCTTAGGTATTTTGACGTTTGTGACTTACTTTAGTTACTTCTTTAAGGGCGGGGTCAGTTATGAGACCCAAGCAAGTATCAGCGAGATGTCTTACATGCGCGGTATGGGTAATGTGGTGTCGACGCTCAAGTCTATCTTATATGTGACATTTGCCGTTGAGGCGGTAGCGGCGGCGCTCATTTATATCAGCATTTATGACATACCTGACATGGACTTATCTGAGCAGCTGTTTTTTTCTGTTTTTCACGCCATATCTGCGTTCTGTAATGCGGGGTTCTCTACTCTTAGCGCGGGGCTGTACGATGACTCCCTACGCTTTAACTATCCGTTGCAGCTGATTATTGCCACGACCTTTATCTTTGGCGGCATGGGTTTTACCATTGTCGTCAATGTGCTGCGTTATTTGCGTTACCTTGGTGAGCGGCTGATATCTCGCCGCAGTGACCAGCGCTGCGCCTACCAACCGTGGTTACTTAACATCAATAGCCGTATTACGTTAATTACAACGGGCGCTTTATTACTGATCGGTCTCACTGGTGTGATGATGTTTGAGTACAACAATGTGCTTGCTGATCACACTAGCTTTTTTGGCAAATTAGTGACAGGGTTCTTTACGGCTGCTACCCCCAGAACGGCTGGATTTAATACGATCGATATGGGTGATTTGGCGTTTCCGACGATTATGTTGACGATATTTTTGATGTGGATTGGTGCTTCGCCCAACTCAACAGGTGGTGGTATTAAAACCAGTACCTTTGCTATTGCCCTATTAAATACCTTAAGTTTGGCCCGCGGGCAGACCAAGGTAGAAGTGTTTAAACGCCAGATCGCTGAAATCTCGATTCGCCGTGCGTTTTCTATTGTATGGCTGTCACTGCTGGTCATCGGCACGGGTGTGACGCTCATCAGTTATGATCAACCAGAACTTGATCTCATCAAAGTGGTGTTTGAGTGTTTCTCTGCTTATAGCACAGTGGGGCTAAGCTTGAATTTGACAGCTGAGCTATCGGATTTTAGTAAAATGGTGGTTTCTGTCATTATGTTCGTTGGGCGTGTGAGTATGCTGACTATTTTTATTGCACTGCTCAAAAACATGCGTCAGCCCAATTATCGCTATCCAACAGAAGAGATTACCATTAACTAAATCATGGCAAATAGGCTGTCTGAATCTGGTTACTAAAACGGTTTAAAAAAAGACTAAAAAGGTAGAAGGTCATGAAATATATTATCGTAGGGTTAGGGAATTTTGGCTCATCGCTAGGTATGGCATTGACCAGTAAAGGGCATGAGGTGATTGCCATTGACAGTAGTATGCAAAAGGTCGAGGCTTATAAGGAGATGATTTCTCACACCATTTGTATGGATGCTACAGATGAATACGCCGTTAAAGGGTTACCGATTGTCGATACCGACATGGTCATCGTGGCCATCGGTGAAGACCAAGGCGAGAATGTCATGGCAACGGCGCTCTTTAAAACCTTAAAAGCCAAGCGTTTGATTAGTCGAAGCATCAATCCGCTACACGAAAAAGTGCTGCAAGCCATCGGTGTCGATGACCTCATTCACCCTGAAAAAGAAGCGGCCAAACGCTGGGCAAAAAGACTGTCGCTACGTTATTTCGTTGACTCGTTTGAATTGAGCGATCATTTCAGTATGGTGGAGATTAGCATTCCAATCGCCTTGATTGGTCGAACGGTTGGTGACTTGCAGTTGGAGCAAAATTTTAATATTCGATTGCTTAGTACCATGCGCTATGAGTATTATGAAGATAGCTTTGGTCGTACGCAAAGAAAACCTAGCATTCAAGGTTTGGCAATGCCTGAACAAGTTTTGAAAGATAAAGATGTACTCATCATTTACGGCGCGAACAAGCACATCAACCAGTTCCTCCGAAGCGTTGGTGTAAAAATCAAATAGAGGTTTGCAAGCGCAGTGATATGGCAAGGCAGAGAGAGAACTTATGAATAAGCGCAGTATGTCCGTCTTATTGGTCGCTATGATGACACTGTTTTCAGGATGTGATCAGTCCGCGCAAGACCCCAATGTTGCCCTATCCAATAGTCATCAAGATCCAATTGAAAAATTAGAAATGACATCGGATGTGGATCATAGTCAGCTCGGTTATAAACAAACTTTTTATGTGCCGATTTACTCGGATATTTATACCGACAGAGAAAACCGCAAAGTCTTGTTATCAGCGACGTTAAGCGTCCGCAATACCACACTAAAAAAGTCACTCTATGTCAATAAAATTGACTATTACGATACCAATGGAACGTTGATAAAGTCCTATTTAACCAAACCCATTGAGCTTCCAGCGATGGCAACGCTCAACTACATTGTTGAAAAAGAAGAGGATAAAGGCGGTTCAGGTGCCAACTTTATTATCGAAGTCGAAGGGATAGATGAGACGGTCAAACCTGTCATAGAAGCAGTCATGATTGGAAATTTTAGCAATAAAGGGTTTGCGTTTAGTACAGAAGGTACACCAGTTGTGCATTGATGAATGAGGAAGGTAGTCCTCACTAAGAGTCATTCAATTCAAGGAAGAGATATGTCTGCAACCAAGGAAGAGATCGTCGCCTTTATGGCCCTAGAGTTTCCACAAACCAAGTGCGTCGTTGAGGCAGTAGATGACACTGGCGCGACGTTATCACACGCTATTGGCGTGGATGAGCTGCGGCCTGGCGGCACAGTTTCTGGTCCGGTATTGATGAGCATCGCTGATGTCGCCATCTATGTGGCGATACTTGGCAGAATTGGTATTGTCCCATTGACAGTAACGACGAGCCTGACCATCAATTTTTTGCGTAAACCCTCGGCCAAAGCTCGTATTATCGCTGATTGCACCTTAATGAAAGTAGGGCGCACACTTATCGTGGGTGAGGTATCGCTTTATTCAGAAGGCACAAGCGATTTGGTCGCACATGTGGTGGGCACGTATTCGGTACCTCCTAACTAAAGAACGATTTCCATCAGATAGGACAGATACGTCTACTATGCAAAATTCAGTGCCTTTTAATTCAGTGCCTCTTAATTCAGAGCCTCTTAATTCAGAGCCTCTTAATGAACGTTTGATAATAAATGGCTGTGAACATGACTTGAACGAAGTCAGCAAAGAGATGGCGGCCTTTATCAATTTGCCGGTCAATATTCAAGATGCGTTAAAGCGTAGTAATCGGATTGTATTTGTCGCGAACAATCCTTCTATCAGTATGGATCAACTTGAAAAACTGCTACAGCCCGATGATGTTTTGGTGTTGTTTAATCACTTTATACACCCTGATTTTTTTGCCAATCATCCACTAGCAAGTGCGTTGCCCAAATTGTTATTTTTTCGTCAGATTGGCGATAGTAAGTTGCATTTTGGCTTACCGCCCCGCAGTAACAACGTGTCAGTGATGAAGCGGATGGCAAAGTCTGCACCTATAGGCATATTATTGAGCAATCAGTCCTACCAGTTCCCCTCGCCACATGAAGACCCAAGTCCGAGTGATGATCCCATCTCCTCCGAGCGCATACTCATTATTCCACCAGCCGTACAAGCGTTGTTGCAAAGCGCGCAGCACCATAGCGTGTTGTCAGACCGGCATCCAGTCGTTGCCGACTACCCTTGTTTTAGTGATGTTCATTCATCGGTACCTTCGTCAGGTTTTCTGTTATATCGGTTGCTGCTCGCGGCTCGAGAGCATTTGCAAAATGTCCAAAAAGCTGTGCTACCACTAAAGCTATTAATGCTTGGGTTTAATGATAACGATAAAACGGCTCATTTTTGGCATGGACACAATTGGGAATTTGAGCGGCGAGAAATGAGCTCGCCGCCACCAGAAGTGGAAGTTATTCGTCAGTATTAAGCAGGCGAGACTCACCCATCAATGGCGTTTTTATCTGATCGATGCCAAGTAATCAAGGTTTAAACGTAAGGCGCATCCGGACAATGAGCGGATGCCATTTCATGGCAGCTGGGCCTTCGTATGAGCACAATCGGGGTGGTTTGATCGACCTTCCAACTGATGAGGCCCATCTTAGCAAATTGTGACAGCCACCCCTCCATGGGCCAGCACTGCCATTTATCATAGAAGCGATTGGCATTGATGATAATGCTATCTAAATGATTGAGAGGCGGTCGATAGACGCCATGCTGCTGATGGTAAACCACGTCAGCGGTGAGATAAAAATCCATATTTAATTGCCGCGCCGTAAAGGCAAAATCGGTATCTTCTGCCCCGTAACCTGTGTACTGGGTATCAAACCCACCTATCTGCTCAAACGTTTGCCGTTTAATCGCAAAACACAAACTCCAAAATGCGCCGTAATTTTCTGTTTTTTTAGTTGCCGTTTGCTTAGTCGCTGTCGTCTGTTTTTTAGTAGCGCAGGGTTCATTTTTATCAAAATTATCACGATAAGGATTGTAAACAGACAGTCTGTTTAGATAAGAGGCAGAGAGGGTGCCATCTCGCAGTTGTAAGGCTTCTTCTTTTGATAACGGCCGCGTCAGATAGCGCGGTTGCCCCATAAACAAACCATTGGGTTGGGTCTGTAACTTTGTTTTTAGCTGCTTAATAAACGTTGGTGCGACGATACAATCCACATCTAAGAATATCAGCATGTCATGAGAAGCACGAGCTGCACCAAGATTTCGGTTATGGCCAATATCAAAGTCAGTGTTATTTGAACCAACAGAGCTCTCATTTACTACCGCATCAGCGGTGGTGGCGATTTGTAAGATGTTCAAATCATACTCAACCAAGCGTGTGGGGTCAGCATCGTCTGAACCGCCCCGACTTTATCGGAGAGTGATTTACTTGAGTCAGGCAGCGATGCCTGACAGGGTTAAATTATCATAATACCGCTTTTCAAACTCAAAGGGTGACACATATCCAATCGTGCTATGCAATCGTGTTCTATTAAACCAATCCACCCATTCAAGGGTTGCTAGTTCAACATCGTTCACACCAGTCCAGTTCTGTTTTAAATAATGAATCACCTCAGACTTATAAAGCCCGTTGACCGTTTCAGCTAATGCATTATCGTATGAATCGCCTGTCGTACCGACAGAAGCTATAACACCGCATGTAGCCATTTTATCAGTATAGCGAATGGATAAATACTGAACCCCTCGATCACTGTGATGAATCACATCTTTGGGATAGTTTCTATCTGCTATTGCTTGATTTAACGCCGCCATCACCATATCTGTGTTCATACGATTAGATACTTTCCAGCCCACAATAGCGCGAGCAAACACATCAATAATAAAAGCGGTATACACCCAGCCGCTTATCGTCTTGATATAAGTAAAGTCTGCCACCCAGAGCTGGTTAGGGCGATGAGCGCTAAAGTTACGATTAACTAGGTCATCAGCACGCTTTTGATCATCACGGCTGTGAGTTGTTATTTTACCCTTACCGCGCCAGACACCTTGTAGGCCATGCTGTCTCATTAAACGCTCTATGGTACAACGAGCAACCTTTAACCCGTCAGCTTTCATCTGCTGCCATACTTTACGCGCACCGTAACGGCATTTGCTGTCCTGCCAGATACGTTTAATCTCGCTGATGTAAAAGTCGTCATGTTGACTGCGCAGTGAGCGTTTTTCAGGGTAGCTCTCCAAGTCTTTAGCACGGTGATAGGTTGATGGGGCAATCGGTAATACTCTACAGATCAGCTCGACCCCATAATTATTCTTATGATCGTCGATGAATTGAATCATGATTTTAGTCAGCGGTCGAGCTCCGCCTGGGCGAAAAAAGCGGCAGCCTTACGTATGATCTCATTGGCTTGCTTGAGCTCTCTGCATTCGCGTTCAAGCTCCTTGATGCGCTCTTTATCACTTTGCGCTTGCACCGATGCAGGAATAGTTTGATCGATGTGTTTTTTATGCCACGACCGCAGGGTTTCAGGCGTACAGCCAATCTTAGGGGCAATGGCTTGAATCGCTGACCATGTGGAAGGATAGTCGCCCAACGCTTCTATCAGCATGCGAACGGCGCGTTCTTTAATCTCAGGAGTGTAGGTTTGTTTTTTCATTGTCGTATTCTCTCAGAATGTTGAGTCTCCGACAATCCCGGGGCGGTTCATCGCCTTGTTGATGATCTGCTTGTCTTGGCGTACTTTAACGACAATACAGTCCAAATAGACGATAGGATAAACACTACTCAGTGGCCGGTTCTGCCAAGCGGTGATGTCATCTAATATATTGTCAGTGACTCTTGAGACAAGAGAGCTTGAGATGTCGACATCGTACAGCTCTTTAATGCTCTCTACAATCTCGGTGGTGGTTTGACCCTTGGCGTAAAGGAATATGATCTTGTCATCAAGGCCACTAATACGGGTTTGATGCTTACACACTAAGGCAGGTTCAAAAGCACCGTCACGGTCTCTTGGGGTGGATATCTCAAGATCGCCTGCATCACTGCGGACGGTCTTTTTAGTATGACCGTTACGCTTGTTTGGCTTATCTGCTTTCTCATGCTTAGGGTAGCCAAGATGGTCTTCTATCTCAGCTTCTAAGGCAGTGTCGATAAAGGATTGCATGAGCTGCTTCTGAAAGTCTTTGATATCATCAAAGCTGTTCATGCTACCAGCCATTTGCTCGGCTAGTTTTTTAATGTCAGATTGAGTAGTCATTGCTTATTCTCCGGTTAGTGGATTATAAGCAGTTACACAAAGTTTGGGAAACCCTCTCAAAAAATCATAAATAATTTACTTACTATTATGCTCACGCCAAGTAGCATATTCACAAACTTCACAACACCAACGCTCTTTCGCGCGCATAAACGCAATGTCTGCTGGGACTTCTAGAGGACAAACATAGCCACAGTATTCGCAAAGTACATCATCTAGATAAGCAAAACACTGGCCTACCGTAACAAACATGATATGAGGACTTATCTTATATTTCTGACAAACCGCTCTGACATGCTCAATAAAGCCGCCCTCGTTATCGTATGCCCAGTAATCGCTACAGATTTTTAGATCCCGTGCGTTCTGAGTCATATCAGGTTGAAATCTTAAGCTCATAGTATACTCCTCAGTACCCATAGCTAGTTTGTGGCAATAGCCCATAAAGCTCACGCTGAAGCTGCTGATACATATCATCAGCCACATACCCAATACTCGCGTCCAAACGCTTCTGTACCCATACGCGCAGTGCCATGTAATTATCAAAGCAACTATCAACGCTTAAAAATCGAGCCAAACCAGCTCCTGCTTGAATATGGAGCTCGCAAATTAGAGTGTTGGCAATGCCATTAGCATCCTCACTAACGTATCCACTAGGTTTAAATGCCGTAAGTAGTTCATCGTAATCAATAGTTTTCATTGTGATGTCTCCTTGTTAGTAGATACTTGAGCAATCTGGCTCCGACTAACCAATGCTTCAAAAGCACTGCCATCTTGGCGAGTCATGTTTGGTACATAACGGCTATAAGTATTGAATAGCATCTTAGTTGTAGAGTGACCCATCTGACTAGCTATCCACTCAGGGCTTTCACCAGCCGCTAACCAAAGTGTGGCTGCAGTGTGACGCGTTTGATAGGCATTACGCTTTTTAAGTCCCAAAACCTTGAGAGTAGGGTGCCAAACCCGCTTATTCACATTGTTGTAATCTAGAGGCTCACCGGTGTGAGAGCAAAATACATAATCAGAGCGCTTGTAGGTGACGGCTTGCTGCTCTTTCAAAGCATCGTATACCCAAGGTGACATTTGAATAGCTCTATAAGACTCCTGCGTCTTAGGCGGTACCATCTTACCTTTGACCAAAGCCTGCTTAATGACAATCTCGCGACGATTAAAATCGATATTTTCCCAAGTCAAGCCATCGATCTCACTAGTACGCATACCTGTCAAAAAGCGCACCAAGTAATAATTACGATAGTCTTCCCTAACGCCGTTAATGAACTTCCAAACCTCCTCCAAGGTCAGTGGTTGGATATCGGTCTTGGGTTGTTTGAGCGCCTTAATGTCATAGTAAGGGTTCTCAAACTTGTAGCGTTTAGACGCTTCTTTTAGTATCATACCTAAAGGTACCATTATCGAATTGATGCGTGCCGCTGACAGATGTTTGTTAGCTTTTCCGTACGTTACTTTGGCGAGCGATGAACGGAAGGCTAATACATCTGTCTTTTTTATGATATGAATAGGCTTAGTGCCAAACTTAGGCAGTAAATACATATCAATAATTTCTTTAATCTTACGTTTGTAAGTATCACGCCACTCAATCTCTTTTTCAGAAAACCAGAGCAAAGCAAACTCTTTAAAAGAAGGGACGTCACTTTGAATACAGTCCTTGCGGTCGCTCAAGGCCATCATCTCTGCTGCTTTATCACTTTTGGGGAAGTACTTAGTATAGCTAAATATGCCCAAGGTAATTTCTGCTTCCATTTGTTCGATAACCTTAGCAAGTTTCTTGCGATTGGCTGGCGTGTCTATGAGGTTTGTCGTCTCCCTACAGCGTTTGTTCATATAGCGAAAGTCGACCACCAACTTGTTATATCTACTTCTGATACTAGCCATTATATTTCTCCTTATTGTAGAGCCATAGCGTTGATGCTACCGGTGACACCAGTACGCATATCTTTTTCGATCTCTTCCCAAACATATAAAATCTTGCGACCACCGAAAGGACGTATGTAATGAATACCTTCAATCAGCACAGTATCTTTGAGCTCATTACGAATAGTACGAGGGTTATACTTAATGAGCTCAGAAAGCTCTTGGGTAGTGAGGTAGGTATGTGACATAATATAATCCTTAGATAAAGTTTGATCATAATGGTATTTTTAAATACCATAGTTGTAATTTACCATAAATTTATAACTATGCAAGTACTTTTTACAATTATAGTTGGAGTTTTCAGATGATAATTAACCATCTCCCTACTTTGTTAGCTGAAAGAAGGCTAAAGGTAGCGGATGCCGTACGAGCGACAGGAGTGAGCAAAACAACTTTGCACAAGATATACAATGATCAGTCGTCAAGAATTGATTTCGATACTATAGATAAACTTTGTGCCTATCTTGAGGTAGGGGTAGGAGATATTTTCGAATATGTAGAAGAAAAGAAAGTAGAAGTTATTGAAAAATAGAAGTTAATAGTAGTTTTAGAGTAGAGGTCAAAAAGAAGTTTTTAATTTTAATGGTTTTTGTAGGCTAGTCACGGTTTGGTCACCATTTGGTCACCGTCGCTTTTTTGAGATATTTCGAGCTGATTGAATAGTTATGATTATAGTGTGATTTAATAATAGTTTTTCCGCTACAGCCCATATTTTACAGACAAAAAAAAGCCCCAGTCGTTAAACTGGGGCTTTCTAAAATTTGGTAGGCATAAGCAGATTCGAACTGCTGACCTCTACCATGTCAAGGTAGCGCTCTAACCAACTGAGCTATACGCCTATTTAGGTTGAGCATTTTAGCAAGTTTTCAGGACTTTGCAAGTCTTTTTTACACCAATATGAAGTTATTGTCGAAATACTAGAAGAATCACCCTCTGCATTACTTGTCGTACCTAACTTAATAACAGCAGGGACCTAAAATTGGTACAATATTGAGAATGGTGTCGAGCTTAATACAGTACAATATAGCAGTGTTCCTAGGGACGTGCGAGATTAATCATACAAGTATTTAGCAACTATGACATAAAATCAAAATACTAAGGGTGATGAGATGGGTTTATTAGTCGATGGACAATGGCAAGATAAATGGTACGACACCGATGCTAGCGGTGGACGCTTTGAGCGTGAAGATGCGGGTTTTAGAAACTGGGTAACGGCAGATGGCAGCGCAGGTCCAACAGGCAAAGTCGGCTTCAAAGCTGAAGCCAATCGTTATCATTTATATGTGTCTTTAGCCTGCCCTTGGGCGCATCGAACCACGATTTATCGTAAGCTAAAAGGCCTAGAAGATATCATTTCGATGTCTGTGGTACATCCATTTATGGGGGATAAAGGGTGGACGTTTGCAGAGGGCAAAGGCGTGATTGCTGATCCGATTGTCCATGCACGTTATCTATATGAGGTTTATACTGCGGCTAAGTCAGATTATACAGGGCGCGTGACGGTTCCTATTTTATGGGATAAAAAAACCAACACAATTGTGAGCAATGAATCCTCTGAAATCATTCGTATGTTTAATTCAGCCTTTGATGGGGTAGGAGCAACAACAGGTAACTTTATACCATTAGAGTTATTAGCAGAAATTGATGACATAAATACCTTTGTCTATTCTGCCGTGAATAATGGTGTGTACAAGGCAGGTTTTGCGACCACACAAGAAGCTTATGAGCAGCCATTGACGACGCTGTTTGATGCGTTAGATACACTAGAAGCGCGTTTGGCAAAGCGTCGTTATTTGATGGGGGACACGATAACAGAAGCCGACTGGCGTTTATTTACCACGTTGGTACGTTTTGATGTCGTTTATGTCGGGCATTTCAAATGTAACTTGCGTCGCATCATTGATTATCCGAATCTTTGGGGCTATCTGCGCGATTTGTATCAAGTGCCGGGTGTTGCTGAGACCGTCAACATGGATTATATCAAGCAGCATTATTACACCAGCCATGCCAATATCAATCCTACTCGTATTGTCCCTGTTGGCCCAGTGATTGATTTTAATGAGCCACATGACCGTGCACGTCTATAGTTTTATTTATCAAAAAATATTCAAAAAAAAGCCCCAGCTACTAACAGGCAGTGAACTGACCCCCCAAACTTGGACGATTTAGTTTACCCCAAGGACTGAGTTCTGTATTGCACAGGGCTCAGTCCTTTTAGTTTCAATTGAATACGCTCATGGTTGTAATAATGAATGTACTCATGGATTTGTTGCTCTAACTGCTCAATGTTTTGAGGCTTCTC